>CAXGSZ010000429.1:0-3159 GCA_964012455.1 uncultured Alphaproteobacteria bacterium | reverse complement strand
CCATTTTTCCAAGCTGTGTACGCTGCCCGGACGCCCGGAAATTAGCCAGACGATTCTCGATAACAATGACCGCGTGGCCAACCGAACATTCGTCGAGCAGGCCATTACCGACTGGACGTCGCAGCACACTCTTGCCGAATGCGTAGCTGCTCTTTCAGAAGCTGGGCTTGCCAGTGGACCGATAACGGTGATCGACGACCTACCAACGGAAGCAAACCTCGTTCATCGGAATAGTCTTATCCGCGCACGGGATGGCGACCGGCAATTCCTTGCCAAGGCGCCGTCCTTCGCAAACGACGCCTGGACGTCCGCACGCCCGGATAAAGTGAAACCGAAGGACAGTGGAACAATTCCCGACGGTGTTCCTCAGAAGGGTGGTGACGGCGGTCCCACCCTGCCGCTCGACGGGATCCGTGTAATCGAATTCGGTCAGTTCACAACGGCACCGCTCTGCGCCAGGCATCTTGCGACGCTCGGTGCGGAGGTCATCAAGGTTGAGCCGGTGACCGGCGATGTCGCGCGGGACTGGGACCCGCGTCGTGATGGCCTCGGTTACTATTTCATGTTCTCAAATGCGGACAAATTTGCCCTTTCCGTCAACATGCGAGACGAAGAGGGTTGGGGTATCGTTCGCGACCTCATCGCGTCTGCCGATGTCATTGTCCAGAATATGAAGCCGGGCTCGCTAGACCGGCTGGGTTTCGGCTGGAAGGACGTGCAAACATTCAACCCGCGTATGGTTTGCGTCGGCATCTCCGGGTTTGGCAATGACAGCGCCTACGAGGGTCGCCCCGCCGTCGACACTATCGTACAGGGAGGCTCCGGAATTATGGACCTGACGCGGGATGGCGATGTGCCTCTATCGACCGGTATTTCTTATTCAGACATCACGGGCGGGCAGATGGCGATGCTGGCTGTGATCGCCGGGCTGGAGCTGCTGGAGCGCACGGGCAAGGGCATGTCCTACGACATCTCAATGCAGGACGTAACCAGCTGGGTGACCGAGACGACATGGAACATCCCGCCAGAGGAGCGCGGGCCGAACGGTGCGGCGGTCGAATGCAGCGACGGGTATGTCTGGATGGAGGATCCGTCCGATGCAGATGGTATCGACACGAAGTCGAAGACCCGCGCCGCAATGTTCGGGGGTCTGGCGCCAAAAGGAATTCAGCTGGCCCCGATCCTAAACGTGACCGAGGCCGCAACTCACCCTCAAACGACCGCACGGGAACTGATCGTTGACGGCGAATGGGAAACGGGGCCTTGGCCGCTTCTCGGCTCGCCAATGAAACTCTCCGCAACGCCGCCACGCGTGCACCGGCCGATCAACCGACCGGAACAGGCGACAGCTGAGGTACTAGCACGTTTCGGAATCCGCCGCGACACGACGGCCGATTAGGCGGATGCGTGCCGTCTGGTACGAACGCCAAGGCCCAGCCCGGGACGCCCTGATCCTGGGCGAAAAACCAACGACCGATACCGGCCCTGGCGAAGTATTGATTCGGGTTCTCGCATCCGGCGTCAATCCATCGGATGAAGGCATGCGGAGCGGGCTCGGATGCCACCAGAACGTCAATCCGTTCGCCATGCCGCAGAGTGACGGTGCGGACATCGTGGAGGCGCTCGGCGAACTCGGTCGGCGATCGGGTTTGGCTCTACAATGGACAGCGTGAGGGTCGGCAGCATGGCACTGGTGCCGAATTCATCTTACTGAATGACGAACGTGTTCGCGCCCTGCCGGACAATGTATCGTTCAGCGAAGGCGCGACCCTCGGCATACCGTGTATGACGGCACATATCAGTGTTTTTTGTACCGGCCCGGTCGCAGACAAGACAGTGCTGGTCACCGGCGGCGCGGGCGCTGTCGGACATTACGCCATTCAATGGGCGATGGGGCGGCGCGCGCGTACTCTCGACCGTCAGTTCAGTAGAGATAGCGTCGGAGGCAAGAGCCGCCGGCGCCGATATGACGATCGATTACCGGGAAGAAGACGTCGTCACGCGCGTTATGGACGAGACGAGCGGCGAAGGTGCCGACCATATCTGTGAAGTCGAGTTCGGCGGCAACATTCGTACTACCGAGCAGATTATCAAGGCAAACGGTTGCGTTTCGATTTATGCCCCCAAGGGTGAACTGAACCCGGTCATGCCCATGGACGTGTTCATGGGCCGCAATATCAAGGCTTGGCCCTTTATGCTGCCAATCACGCCCCTAAACGACCGAGAGAATGCGCAAGCCGACATCGCGACATGGATTGGGGAAGTGAAACGTATCCATCGCGTTGCCGGTGAATTTCCCCTCGCGGAGACCGTCGCTACACATGAGCTGGTCGCTTCGAAGACGAAACGTGGCACTGTCATTGTTTTACCACAGGAATGACATCGAAAGTAAATCGCGCTAAGCATTGGTTCGCTTCGTGCAGCCCCTAAAATCGGAATTGAGAATCGGGTCCGCCAGCCCCGCTAATCATCCGTTCGTGCCTTCCGGCCCTGAGATTCAACAAGGTCCTGGATGCGTTTTCGGTTAACGTTCAATCCCATGTCGATGAGCGGTCCTGCCCGACCCCGGTTTTGTGGCCAGTTCTCCTCTTTTCAATTGATTCCAAGTTCGATTTATCTTCAGCGAACACACTCCTAAATATCTTGTCCATTTGTTCCGAGGCTGCCTCGTCGCCAATAACCGTATTGCGGAGATGCATCCAGCAATCCACCAAGTACTAGGCGTTGAAGGGCATCATGAAATGTCACGCGAAAATGCGAACACTTTGATCGTAATCCTCCTCGGCCAGCTGCGCGTTGGCGTTGGAGCTACCGAAATAGTGAACGGCGGTGCCGGGAAGGTTAAGATAGTAGTGCCAGCGGTCAACATTGCCCTGGAAGTTTCCGAAACTCTTAAAAAAGCGGGTCGGCGTGCTGTCCCGGATCCATTGCCAAGCTACGAGCGGACACTCCTCTGATGGAGACAGCGGAAATCCGGCATACACCCGTTGAGCTATTTGACGTCCAAGACGGAACTCGTCGACGCACCTAACACATCAAAGGCAACGCTACCCCCAAAAATGCGCCGCAGCCGGGAATTGCCATATTCCGAAACGGTGACCAGTTCGAAACTCTTTCCGACTTCGAGAATGCGCTGCACTGGGTCTCCAACATCACAGA
>CAXGSZ010000428.1:0-3161 GCA_964012455.1 uncultured Alphaproteobacteria bacterium | reverse complement strand
ATGTCGGACTCGACCCGCGACATGCGTCGTCACATTGTCGATCGTGACCTGATCCCGGCGCTGGGCAATTACACCTTGCGCGAAGTGACGAGCGAGGACGTCCGTCAGCTCTGCGACAAGATCAAGAAGCGGGGCGCGCCTTCAACGGCGCTGCACGCCCGCGAGTTCATCAAGCTCATCTACGCCTTCGCCAATTTGCACGGCATCCGTGTCGAGAATCCCGCCGAGGAGGTCGATCCCCGGTCGATCGCGCGTGTCCGGCCCCGCGACCGCTCGCTCACGCCGCTGGAGATCCGGGTCCTCTATCGCGTGCTCGAAGAGATCACCGCCAATCCGACGCTGAAGCTCGGCGTGAAATTCATCCTGCTGACGATGAAGCGCAAGACCGAGGTCGCCCATGCGACATGGGATGAAGTCAGTTTCCAGGATGCGGTCTGGACCATCCCGAAGAAGCGGATGAAGACCGGCCTCGACCACAATGTCTATCTGTCGAACCAGGCGCTCGATATTCTGGTGGCGCTTAAAACCTGCGCAGGCGGATCGAAATACGTCTTCCCGTCGCGCTATGACACGTTTCGCCCGATATCGAATGCGACCTTCAACCGGATCACCGACAGCGCCCACAAGCTGGCAAGCGAGATGGAGCTTCCGCTGGAGCCTTTCACCGTCCACGA
This sequence comes from uncultured Alphaproteobacteria bacterium, assembly GCA_964012455.1. Taxonomy (GTDB): domain Bacteria; phylum Pseudomonadota; class Alphaproteobacteria; order UBA8366; family UBA8366; genus UBA6544. Next base: position 2,487 of record CAXGSZ010000428.1, on the reverse strand, counting down.
CCTGCGGCGCACGGGCTCGACGCTCCTGAATGAGCTTGGTTTCAATCGCGACTGGATCGAAAAAAGCCTCGCGCACGAAGACCGGCGCTCTTCGCGTGGGGTCTACAACAAGGCCGAATATGCAGACCAGCGCCGCCACATGATGCAGGAATGGGCCGACATGATCGATGCCTGGGCTGCGGGTGAAAGCCGCAAGCCGAACATCATCCCGGAGAGCATGGCGGTCTACGCCGCTGATCCGAGGGTGGGGTGATCGTCACTTCCGGTTCGGGCGCAGAAGGAGTCTTTACGACCGGCATGAAGCGTAGGCCAAAGCTGACGTTTGCGATTGCGGCGCGAAGCAGCGCTGATGGCGCCAAACGGCCAATCGTGGATCCCAGGTCAGATTGGATGAATGTCGTGGACAATCCCATGTTGCAACACATCGGTCTAAGTAGGAAGGTGTAACTATGGGGGGCACCGTGGACATCAAAGACATTTTCCCGCCGCCTGGTCACGTGCAGCGCTTGAGGTGCTCTGACTGCGACGGTTGGCTCGATCTCGCTTATGCTGACTTCGACGAAACTGTGTCAGGGGCGCGGATAGCCATCAAAGGGCTGCCCGTACTTCGGTGTTCTACGTGCGAGAAGGACTATCTTCCGGACCGATCGCGCATCTCGATCATCCGGCTGCACGAGCAGTGCGTGTCCAAGGTATCCGCCGGTGTCACCGTAACGCGTAGGAAGCTTGAAGACCGCTACCCCTTCACGGACGTGCCGTTCCAGTATGATGCGGACGACTACGAATACCTGCCTGGCCTTCGCGGGCAGGGGGACGGTTTTCTCACACCTGTGTTCTTCAAGAGAGGGGTCTTGCTGAAATACGACACGGCGTCGGGCTATCGCCTGACGTTTGCGTCTCGGACGTACGGCACGATCACCACGGACGAAGACAACCAGATAAGCTTTGGCATCAACCGAAATGGCCGCGTCGTCATGTGGCTCGGCGACATCGCGACATTGCCCGTGCCGGAACAGTATTACCTGCTGTCTGAAAACGTGGAATCGGATCACTCCATCGGCAGCGAATTCTACGATGGACAGATCGACTGCATATTTTCCGATCCAACACCGGAAAACGACCTACTCGCGGCAAGGACGGACTTCCTCGAAGCTGCCAGGATGCATTTTGGAGCGACGCTCGCCCACCTTGAAGCCGAAGTGGTGGCGATCGCCCTCGACTTTGCGAGGCCGCTCACAGACAGCGTGAAGAACCAACAGCATGCGGCGGACGCGCTCAACAAGATCCACGTCGAATCTCTGGATACACAGGCCATCGGGAAGTTGCTGAGCGCGGCCGGAGGCGATCCCAAAGGCCTTGGCGGCCTGAAGCGCCTGCAGACACTACTTGAAACGCTTCCCGGCAGTTCCGCAATTTCGAATCTCATGCTGCCGCTCTTCGTGACCTACGATCTCCGGGTGGCAAACCTGCATCTCACATCTACGGGGACGGCGTCGGACAAGATGGACGATATCACGAGCCGCCTTGGTCTCCCGGCCGCCGCGCCGTTCTTTGATGTCTACGACGCGCTGGTGAAGCAGCTTGCGGCGGCTTATCGCGGGTTGCAGGAGCTCCTCACCCCGTAGCTGCAAGAGGCGGTGGCTGATCTTTCGCGGCCTCTAGTCCAAGACGGGGCCAAGCGATGCACTGTGCCTTCGTCAGCTGCTTGTTCAACTCATCCTGCGGTGGGCGGCTCGGAAGATGCTTTGGCGGTGTCGCAGTCAATACGACTTAACGATTGGATGTCTGCTAACGGGCGCGCTGCCTACGAAACGCAGCATTGTCCGCAATGAGGGATATTTGAGACAGTTCACCGCATTCGATAATCCGGATGCGGTCCGCAGCCTTCGCGACCCTTGCGCCTTTGGGCGTCGATCCACTCCAGCACTTCGGCGAGGGGCCAGACGACGCATCGGGGTGTCAGGTAGAACCGCTGCGGAAATTCGCCCTTCTGTTCGAGTTCGTAGATCGTCGTATCGGAGAGCGGCACAAGCTTGCGAAGCTCCGGCCGCCTGACGGTTCGGCGCCTGAAGATGTCGGCGGGCGTGATCCGTTCAGGATCGGTTGAAGTGACCGGAGCAGGGGCCTTTGGCGGCGGGTTCAGGTCCCGCGCGAAATCCCTAAGCCCTGTGCGCCCGCCCTCCTTTACGCGATGCAACATGACGCACTCCGATTACACCGTCTTCGCCCGGTTCCACACCATCACGCCGGTGCCGTCTTTCTCGTTCTCGAAGAAGGCCGCGCGCATGGGGCTGGCAAAGCTCGGGTCGTCGAGTTTGACGGCGAGGTAGGGCGTTTCGCCATCCTTGCTTTCCTGACGCCAGGCAGCGCCGAGTTCGGCCCCGCCGGCATAGAGGTGGAAGTCGGGGGCACCGTCTGAGGCCTTGTCACTGTTGGGAACAAGCTGGGCTTTGACATTGATGGTCATGGTGCGGATGGTGCCGGTAT
>CAXGSZ010000427.1:0-3163 GCA_964012455.1 uncultured Alphaproteobacteria bacterium | reverse complement strand
TTGGTGGGCGTACAAGGACTCGAACCTTGGACCCGCTGATTAAGAGTCAGCTGCTCTGCCAACTGAGCTATACGCCCGCCAAACCACAAGGACGGCGATATAGCAAAGCCGGCACCGCTTGTCGATACCTCTGAGCCGGCAACAATCTGGGTTTACCCGTGCGCAATAGCATGACACGCGAGCAGGTTATCGCTGCGACAGCAACGAGGGCGAGGGCCAATCCGGGCATCGCTGTCGTTTGGTGGCGCGGAATATTGAATTTGATCAGCGGATAGAAGTTCAAACTGAAAAACGTTGGGACGAACAGCAATACGAGCTCCCACCGACGGCGTCGCACAACTTGCCAAATCGCAAAGATGAGAAAGGGAACGGAGACGAACCGATCCACCCATATGCCCCGGTCAGCGACCGCCAAGTTTATGATCAAATGGCGGAACGGTTGTGCCAGCATAGCGCCCTTCAGCTCCTGCACCTCGATAGCGGAATCAACGTATATCGAGACGCCACGCTCGACCGTTACGGCATTGGCACCTTTTAAAACGTCGCGCACGCTGGTCAGGTAATAACCACCCTCGTTATCCAGCTCGAATTGCCGCTAGACTTCGGTCGGAAAGACGGTGCGCGCCAGGTTGTCACCAAAGCCTCGGATCCAGTAAATGAGAGCGGCCACATATTCCATCGGAAAGAATGAGTTATAAACGATCCGGCTTACCAGATTGAGCGCGGCTCAGGGGGAATCAGTAATCGCGTAGTTGCCACCGAGTTCCGCATTTCGCTGCATCCATAGACCCACAGGCACCCTGTAACAAACATAAAAGAGCGCCTTCCCCGCTGTTACCGCCAGATCCGTGTCTCGTGGCTACAGCAAACACACTAGTCGGTTTGCCGCACTGTGAATAGCGGCGATTGCATCATCACACCAAGAGCGGTCTGCCAGGGGCTGCCCTCTTGTATGCTTACCACATACCCTCACGAAAGCGGTGGCTTGTTCCAATCTTCCTGGAAGACAGGCTTGCGTTTTTCCTTGAAGGCGCGGCCGCCTTCCTGCTGGTCTTCCCCGCGGCTGATCGAAAGCAGCTCGCGTTGGGCGAGGGCGCTGCGCTCCGAGGGTCCCCGGTTAACCACCGTGTCGCGCACAAAACGTTTGATCGTGCGCACCACCATCGGCGCGCTGTCGAGCATGATCTCGGCATACTCCATTGCCGCCTCGACCTGTTGGCCGACGGGCACAACCTTATTGACCATGCCGACCTCATACGCGCGCTGAGCGTCAAAATGCTTGCCCGTCAGCATGAATTCCATGGCGATCTTGTGCGGCATGCGCGCGGCGAGCCCGGCGATGAGGCCACCGCAGAAACCGATCTGCGCTTCTGGATAGAAGAAGTCGGCGCTTTCCGAAGCGACCGCAAAATCGCAGAACTGCACCAGGCAAAACGCACCGCCGACGCAGTATCCCGAGACAGCAGCGATCAGCGGCTTATCGACATCGACACCAACACCCGGCATGCATTCCCACAGCGCTGTTTCGCGCGGCGGATCGCGCAAATCTGCACCGACCGAAAAGGCCCGGTCGCCCGCCGCCGTCACGACGGCGCACATGTCGTCGCTTTGCTGGAGGCGAATCATCGCGTCGCGCATCTGCGCCACAAGCCCGTTGGAGAGTGCATTCATCTTGTCCGGCCGATTGATCGTGATCGTCGCGATGCGGTCTTTCGTTTCATACAGTACGAGGTCTTCGGTCGTCTTCACGTCGTTCGGCATGGCAGTCGCTCCGTTCGCTGCGGGATGTGTGGCAGTTCGACTAGTAATGTCGTTCGCGGAAGGATGTTCCCAAGGGGTCAGCTGCCGGGATCGTCGCCATAGCGGCTTATGCGCATGTCGCGATGGACGTAGACGTTCATCAACAGGCCGAAACCGATCAGCACGGTCATCATTGCCGTGCCGCCGTAAGAAATAAGCGGCAGCGGCACACCCACGACAGGGATTAACCCCGTCACCATGGCGATGTTCACGAACGCATAGAGGAAGAACGTGGTGGTATATCCCATCGCCACCAATCGGCCGAAATGACTGCGCGAGCGCATGGCGATCGCGAACCCATAGACAATGATGGCGACATAGAGCGCTATCAGGACGAGACCGCCGACAAGGCCAAATTCTTCCGCATACATGGTGAAGATGAAATCGGTCTGCATTTCCGGCAGGAACCGCAGATGGCTCTGCGTGCCCTGCAGGAAGCCGTTTCCAAAAACGCCACCCGAGCCAAGCGCGATCTTCGATTGAAGAATATGGTAACCGGCGCCAAGCGGATCGCTCTCCGGCGTAAGGAAGGTCATGATACGCTTCTTCTGATAGGCGTGCAGCACCGACCAGACGACCGGTACCGACGCCAGGCCGACAAGAGCGACAAGTACAAACTTCCAGATGCGCACAGCGGCGAGGAAGAAAATGGCCGTGCTGCCGATCAGCAGCAGCATCGCGGTGCCGAGATCCGGCTGTCGCAGCACGAGGGCGACCGGCATCGCGACCAACAGGATCGGAAACAGCAGGTGGGTGGGACGCGCAACATCGTCGAGGCTCAGTCGATGGAAAAACCGCGCCAGTGACAGCACGAGCGCAATCTTCATCAGCTCGGACGGCTGCAGATAAAAGAACTTGAGGCCGATCCAACGTTGCGCGCCCATACCGACCGTGCCCGCGAACTCGACCGCGACTAGTAAGACCAATACGACGGCATAAACCAGGTAGGCATACCGTAGCCACAAACGGATATCGGTCAGGGCGATGGCGAGCATGATTACCATTCCCACCCCGAACCGTACCATCTGACGTTCCGCCCACGGCGAGTAGCTGCCGCCACCGGCGGAATACAGCATGGTGAAGCCGATAGAGGCGAGGGAACAGATTAACAGGATGAGAAACCAGTTCAACTGCCAGAAGCGGCGACTGACGGTCATGGCGTTTGGGTTGATGCGGTCGCGAGCGATCATGCCTCGCGGTCCGTTATCGCCAGTCGTTGCGGCGCTCGCAGACGCTGAAGTTCCTTCAGTATATCCCGGGAAATTGGCGCGGCCGTCTTCGAGCCCCCGCCGCCATGCTCAACCACGACCGAGACTGCGTAGCGAGGCTCGTCCAGCGGCGCAAACCCGACGAACAGCGAATG
>CAXGSZ010000426.1:0-3165 GCA_964012455.1 uncultured Alphaproteobacteria bacterium | reverse complement strand
GCGGACAAAATGGCTTGGTAACGATTTCGGAGCGAGTGCCAAAGTAAAGCCTTTGCTGTCGAAATCACACGTAAGTAAATTGATGCAGTCCTTTTCGCCCCAAAGGGCGAGCTCTCCAGAAAATATTGTGGATAAAAACGGTGTGGTGTCGGAGACAGATGCTGATATCGGTTTCGCTGTTATTGATAGTGATGGGCTTAGCGTCGCCTGTTCGCTGACCATGTACCATCCGTTCGGAACGGGGCGCACGACGCCCGATTTGGGCGTATTGCTGGCCGCCGCACCCGGTGCGAAAGGTCGGAACGCACTGTCACTTGGCCCGGTTGTCGTGACACGGGCATCGGACAATGCGACGCGTTTCGCATTCACCGGCTCAGGTGGGAGCGCGTCGGCGACGGCTATGGCGAATGTAATGATCGAAACACTGTTGGGCAGGAAAGAGCTCAACTCGGCGGTCGCGAATGCCCGATTGCATTTCTCGGCAGAGCGCGGCGAAGTTGTCATCGAAGACCGTGAAGACAAAGAACGTTTAGTCTCGTTAATCGGCCTCGGTCATAAGGTGCGTCGCTTGCCGTCGATCGGTTGGGTCAACGCGATATCCTGTCCGGCCGGTCTGCCGGCCCCCGAACCCGCATGCGAGGCGGTCGCCGACCCTCGCGGTGAGGGTGTTGCGGTCGAGGTTAACTTAGTTAGGGAGAGACGCTAACGATGCCTTTGAAGGTCTCACAGCGCGGTGCAATTCCGCCGTTTATCGTTATGGACGTGATGCAGGCGGCAGCAGAGCGCGAGGCTGATCAGAAGGCCGTATTCCATTTGGAAGTTGGACAGCCAGGAACACCGGCACCCCAAAATGTGCTTGATGCCGCACGGCGCGCACTCGACGAAAACCGGCTTGGTTACACCGTAGCCAGGGGAATTCCAGAGTTGCGCGAGGCGATCGCGACACATTACGTGCAAACCTATGGTGTTGATCTGGATCCGGGCCGTATTGTTGTTACGACGGGTTCGTCGGCAGGCTTCGTATTGTCCTTCCTCAGCGCTTTCGATGCAGGTGATCGCGTGGCAATGGCATCTCCGGGGTATCCCTGTTACCGGAACATTCTATCGACCTTCGGCATCGAGCCAGTACTCCTGTTGACCGAGGCGGAGCATCGCTTTCAGCCAACGCCGGAACTGCTTGAAAAGGCGGCGGCAGAAGGCGGACGAATTGACGGTCTCATTGTCGCAAGCCCGTCAAACCCAACTGGAACGATGATCGGCCCGGCGGAGATGTCAGTGTTAACGAATTATTGTCGTGCGCATGACATGCGTTTCGTCTCCGACGAGATTTATCATGGGCTGACTTACAATGGATCGGCGACAACGGCGCTCTCATTTGACGAGTCCGCGATTATCATCAACAGCTTTTCGAAGTATTTCTCGATGACCGGATGGCGGCTCGGCTGGATGGTTGTGCCGGAAGATATGATGCGTGCCGTTGAATGTATGGCGCAGAATTTCTTCATATCGGCGCCAACTCTTTCACAGCTCGCCGGTGTCGCCGCGTTCGACTGCGAGGAAGAATTAATGGCGAATGTCGCGCAATATGCGGCAAACCGCGAGCTCCTTTTGAGAGAGCTTCCGAAAGCGGGATTTGATCGATTGGCCCCGGTTGATGGCGCTTTTTATATCTATGCCGATGTCGCTGAGTTAACGAATGACAGTTTATCATTCTGCCGCAAGATCCTGAATGAAACGGGCGTGGCGATTACACCTGGCGTGGATTTCGATCCCGATCGTGGACATCGCTACGTTCGGTTTTCTTTTGCCGAATCGGTTGAGCAGGTGACAGGTGCCGCTGCGGCCTTGAACGATTGGTCGCGCTAGCAGCTTTCTGGACGACAATTTGTGCGATGCGGAACCCAAGACTGTCGAATGCGGCTTTGGAACCGGCGAGGCGAAAGTTCCACATTCGGCGGAACCGCTCGTCATATTTCTTTGGGTCAAGTTCGTGGAAACGCCGGTTGAACCGTTCACGCCAATGCCGAAGAGTCTACGCGTAGCCTCTGCCTTAATGCACATATGGTTCGCTTACGGCATCCAGACCGGCAGACCGCGCGGAATTTGCCATGTCTTCGATGCGTGGAATGTATCCGCCGGGGAAGATATACTCCTCGACCAATGCGTGAGTCGGAGAAGTGGTGTCCTTAACGATGCTGTGCACAACCGCACGGCCGCCCGGTTTCAGCAAGGACCTGATGGCCTTGAAATAAATCTCGAACTGACTGCGTCCGACATGCTCGAACATACCGATTGAAACGACACGGTCATACACCGCAGGGTTTTTGGCAGCATGGATCCGATAGTCTTCCAGATGGTATTCGATATGGGCCTCAAGATGCGGTGTTATTTTTACCGCGCCAGGTCCAGCTGTTTGTCCGCGAGAGTCATATACGTCGCAAATGCGTCGCTTTTGGCAATTGCGCGCGTCATAGCGGCCCAGCCGCAGCCAATATCCAGGATCCGCATACCCGGCGCGACGTTCAATCGGTCCAAGGTTACCGCAAGCTTCTTGCCTTGTGCCTCGGAGAGACTCTGACCATCGTGAGTTTAGAAGGCGCAGAAGTACAGCATTTCAGGGTCGAGAAAGAGCTCATATAAATCGTTTCCGATATCGTATGATGCGCCACCCTGCGCCGGCCGCACTCGCTAATGTTTGGCGTAAAATAGACTTTGGTCCATTGCCGGACGGCATTGAGTAGCCGCACTGTAGCACATTACTCTAATCGGGTTTCTTCTCGAAGGAGTTCCATCAGCAGGCGTGCCAGTTCCTCCTCCGCGAAATCCCAATCTTGATCCACGAAGCTTTCGCCAACCGCGAGATCCGGGCGGCGTAAAATTTTTCCAAGCGCGGTGAGCCTGTAAAGCGTTACCCTGATCGGTGGCTTCTACGCGCGGCCCAATACATTGTGTCCGAGGTATTGGGTTTGAAGTTCGATCCGGCTTTCTCGGATCAGATTGTTTGTTGTACGGATCTAAAGCGGGAAGATGACGTTTCCGACGGGACGCCAAATTCCCTCGAATAGTTGGCGGTGAGAAAGACTGGCTTCCTCGCGCGTTTTCGCGTCGTCCGCCATATCCGAAACCCATTTGTCCAACGGCGCGCCCATCGCGTGTCGAAATCCG
>CAXGSZ010000425.1:0-3168 GCA_964012455.1 uncultured Alphaproteobacteria bacterium | reverse complement strand
CAGGTCCCGGTGATCTTCCCATCATTCTCACCGCCTGAGCGATCAATCTTCACCAGACGCCCCAGTGCATCGTAAGTATAGGTTTCGGTAGCGCTCTGAGAGATCGCCGGCCCGGCAATCATGGCAATCGCCATTGTACCCAAGCTCACAACCGACCAATAGCGAAGCTTCCGCATACTCATCCCCCAGTTGTGATAGAGGTGTTGCGAGAACGATCTGAAGGTCAAGCTTTAGAAACCGGCAAGATCTTTCCTGCTTGCTCCCGCACTGCGGGCGACTCGCCGCGACTGCCTAGGGTCAAGACCCAACATGCAGGGAAAAAATGTTTCTCTGACGTTGAACTAGCCAAGGTGAATTTAGCCCCGGCGGGAAAATATCGTCCGACTTGAACTAGGTTTCTAACCAAAAACTCACTCATCAGATTAAGCGATTCGGCAGCGCTAGCTGAGAGAGCCTCGGCTCTCACAAATTGAGCCTCTTTGCCCATCAAACCAGAGCTCCTACTTACTACATGCTTACAAAACCAAGTCCAAAAAGACCCGCTGTAAGCAGCAAGGCAAAAAATCTCATAATTCCAGGGACTCGGTGGTTGCGGGAGTTGGATTTGAACCAACGACCTTCAGGTTATGACGGCATCGAGCACACCCAGGACCTCGTGATCTCCGCCGCCCCGCGCATGGCCACAGGGATCACCGACTACGCCACGCGCGAGGGCGTCGCGACCAAGGAACACATGTTGGACTTGGAACGCCAAGGCCGCCGCCATTTCATCCCGTTGCTGGGCTGGATCGAGGCCGCCGGTGTCGTCACCGCCGCCGAGCTGCTTGGTCAGGCGGTCGACGCCGAGCCGCTTACCGTTGCCCGCATGCTGCTCGGCCAAGCCGATGATATCGAGCGCGGGCGCGAGGCCTGGATCGTGGACGAAGCTCCATGCTCTCCGCCCGCGACAGCGAGGCGCTGCTCTCCCAGGCTCGCGAGGCCGATGCCCGACTGATCCTGGTCGGCGACGTGCGCCGGCTCGGCAGCGTCGAGGAAGGCCGCGACTTCGGTCAGCTCCAAGAACACGGCATGGCCACCCACGTCCAAGACCAGATCGTGCGGCAGACCAACACCCACAGGTCAAAGCGATCCTGGCAGGCGAGGCCGCGCGCGCGTTCGAGGCGATCGACAAGGGCGGGGGGCGGATCGTCGAGCAGGGGACGATGGCTTGCGCTATGCCGCCTTCGCCAAGAACTACGCGCAGCTATCGCCCGCAGACCGCCTCCGGACCCTCGTGCTCGACCCGACCCGCGAAGGCCGCCAGCGCCTTACCGATGTCATCCGCACAGAGCTGGTCCGCAATGGCACGCTGGGGTCCGAGGCTATCATGGCGACCACATTGGAACCGCTGGGGCTGACCCGCGCCGAAGCGTCCGAGGCCGCCAGCTAAACACCCGGCCAGATCGTCACGTTCCGGCGCGGCAGTCGCGAACAGCAGCTGAGCCGAGGCCGCGCCTACCGGGTCGAGGCAATCGACGCCGAGGTGGGCACGGTCTTGCTTGCCACGCCGTAGGGCAAGCCCGTCCCCTGGTCGCCCGTCAGATGGGGCGGCGACCAGACAGAGGCGCTCGTGGAGGTCGAGCAGAAGTTTCGCGCCGGGGACAGGGGGCAGTTCACTCGCAACAACCGGCGTGCGGGGCGATTGAACGGGCACACGGGCAACGTTGTCGGGATCGATCCGCATGGACATGGGATCATGGTGGAGAGGGAGGACGGCAAGCGCGAGGCGCTCGACCTCTCCCGACGCGCCGATCGCCATATCCGGCCAGGGTGGGTGAGGACGATACAGTCCGCCCGAGGAGCTACCACCAATCGAGTCATGGCCCACCTGGAGAGCTTCCGCGCCAACACCGTCGATGCACCGGCGGTCTATGTCGCCATCAGCCGCGCCAAAGATGCGGTCGCGCTCTATATCGATAGCCGCGCCGAGCTCAACGACGCGTTCGGTCTACGCGACGGCACGCAGGTGGTGGCGGTCGACGAGGTCAAAAAAAAGACGAATTAGTGGCGACCTGCCTGCTATAACAAAATTACGTCGCTATTTAGAATGAGCCATTTGAAAGGTATCGTCGAACATATTCTTCACGTAAAAGCGAAATCGATGCGGCATACCCGACCCATTCAGGCTATATTCTACCGATGTTGGTAAAGTTTGATCAGGATAGCATTTTCGAGCATCGGACCGAACGCATACCCCTTTGGCTCTGACAGCACCATTTTCGCGTTTCGTAAACGAGAAGGAATAATTTCCGCATTGGGTCGTTTTGACATTCAAAGAAAAAGCAATCAATCCTGCATCAACACAGTTCCCGTCATTTCTATACAATTTATGTAATCTTTGCGGAGTTTCCGCATCATCGCCAAAATATGAATACCCGTTGCGAATAATTAGGACATTGCTAGGGTAATTCTGTCCGCGGAAAATTAATTCACTTTCTCCGGAACTATATCGATCCGAACATGCTGATAATGCGACTGCGATCACCAAGGTTACACAATGTCGATTGATGCTAAGGAATCCCATTTTCAATTCCTTCTTCAAAAGTATCATGATGAATCTTCGAATACGGGCTTAATTTGAAAAGGCCACGTGCAGCGCGGAGCTCTTCGATAGTTCCATGTATCGCTTCGTGAAGAAATGTGTTTTGGATACCACGATCATTTCTGCTCAATAGAGACCGAGTTAGAGTGGTTTCGCCGCGAACCGTAAATGCTGCTCTTCGGTATCCAGGGTCTGAAGAATTATAGGTAACTTTGCGCGAAAAAAGACTATCGCGAATTTTAGCTGCACTGACCTTAAATGGTTTTGTTGAACCCATAGGGCCACTTACAGATCCAACATTAACTGTCTCCCCCGCTCGCGCAGCCGCTACAGCGCGGACGGCTGCCCTGGCATATTGCTTAGCAAGCCTGTGGGCCTCTTGGCGATCCCTCTTCGTAATCGCTCCATCCTTGCCACTCCCGACTATCTCGACGGTGCAAGCAACTTTATTTTCGTCGATCATCCTGCATTCCTTACCGTCGAAGTCCACCCCATTAATCGGATCGTTTCCGACATAGGCGTACCAGTTGAGGTTGTCCTCGTAGCCGATGGGGTCGGTCTGGAGGAACCGGCCGAGTTGCGGCGAG
>CAXGSZ010000424.1:0-3182 GCA_964012455.1 uncultured Alphaproteobacteria bacterium | reverse complement strand
TGTAGACGTGAATGTCCTTTTTAGGGTCTTCCATCTGGAGGAACAGAAGTTGAGCGATGATTGAGTTTGCAACGTAATCGTCAATTGGAGTGCCGATGAAGACGATTCGGTTAGTGTCGTTGTATTGCGCTCGGAAGGCCGGGCCTTCTGTGTCGGTTACGACATCGACAACGACAGCCCGGAGCGCGCGGCCCGCCGGTTCGACGCATTGAAGTGGCGCGAATCACTGACGGAAGACCTGCGTTTTGAAATGGTCCCCTGGTACATGAAGAAACCGGTCATCGCTTCCGTACAGGGCCATGCGCTTGGGGGCGGCTGTGAACTCACGATGTTCTGCGACGTGACCATCGCCGCGGACAATGCGATCTTCGGCGAGCCGGAAATTCATTTCTCGAACGCGGGTCCGGCCATCGTCATGCCCTGGATGATCGGCTTCAAGAAGGCGCGGGAGCTTCTCTATTTCGGCGACATGATTGATTCTGAGACGGCGCTCGATCTTGGGATGGTCAACCGGGTGGTGCCGCTCGATGAGTTGCACGAGAAAACCATGCGGTTCGCGAAGCGCATGGCGCTGATATCACCGGAAGCACTCGAACAAACCAAACTTGCAATTAATCGGGGGGCGGACGCGGCAGGTTTCACCAACGCTATGAATGCCGGCCTCGATGTCTTGGCGCCCCTTTACGCCGCAAAAACCGACGTTGGCGTCAACTTTACGGAAATTCGCCAGAAGGAAGGGTTGCGGGCAGCGCTGAAATGGCGACGCGACCAGTTCAAGGAGTACGAAGATTAAGGATTGGCAATGGTCTGCCCCGAAGCCGGAAATTGGACGCTCTCAACCGTCGCCCGAAGGGCTAGCTTCCGGGTCGTTCTTTTTCGGGAGATACGTTCATGAACCAACGCACCAACGCATTCGGTCAGCCCGTCGGCGACCCGATGCCGGATTGGAAGCCGGTGCCGAGGCCACCCCGCGCCCCAATGGATGGCCGTTACTGTCGCCTTGAAGCCTTCGATGTCGAGCGTCACGGTGCACAGCTCCACGCGGCCTATTCCGAAAATAAAGACGGCAGCATGTGGACCTATATGCCGGCCGGACCATTCGCATCTCTCGACAATTTTTTGGCATGGATGCGACCCGCTGCGGAAAGTGAGGATCCGCTTTTTCACACGATCATTGAGACCGCGTCTGGCGAAGCTGTCGGGCAGGCAGCACTGATGCGGATCACTCCGGAGCATGGTGTCATAGAGGCGGGTAATATCGCTTTTTCACCGCGTCTTCAGCGCACACCGATCGCTACGGAATCCATGTTCCTTCTGATGAAGCGCGTGTTCGATGAACTCGGCTATCGACGTTACGAATGGAAGTGCGACTCCTGCAATGCACCGTCCCGGCGCGCCGCGGAGCGGTTCGGTTTCGTCTACGATGGCTTATTCCCTCAGGCCATTGTTTACAAAGGCCGCAACCGCGATACGACCTGGTTCTCGATGATCGATGAGGATTGGCCGGCTATTAGAGGCGCGTATGAGGAATGGCTCAATCCTACGAACTTCGAAAGCGACGGGACGCAAAAGCAAAAATTGGCCGACTTGATCGCTGCCGCTCGCGACGCTTAACCGCGTACCTCATACCAGGGATGCGGTTGGCCAGCCGTCCTAACACTGAGTGTATAGACCGAGGTCACTGCACAGACGAATAGCGTGCGGAGGTCAGGACCGCCGAACGCGAAGTTCACGGCCATTTCCGGCAGACGGATGATGCCGAGGTGTTTGCCGTCCGGTTCATGTACCCAAATACCGCCGGGTCCCGTACAGAAGACGCGGCCTTTCTGGTCCACTTTCATGCCGTCCGGAATGCCGGGTTCCGTGCCGCTCAAGTCAGCAAAGATACGGCGATTCACCATGGTGCCGTCCGCGTCGACCTCAATGGCATGGATGTATTTGGTCGTACGCGTATTCGCGATGTAGAGCGTGCGCTCGTCGGGCGAGAAAGCCAGTCCGTTCGGATACTCGCAGGTGACGATCGCTCTGACGTCTGTACCGTCCGGAGCGACACGGTACACCCGTGCCCCGGCGTAGACGCCGTCCTCGCCACCGGGACCCGGCTGTTCGCGTTCCGTGAAGGGAATTCGCATCGACGGGTCGGTGAAATAGAGACTTCCATCCGAATGGCAGATGATGTCGTTCGGTCTGTTGAAGCGTCCCCCTTCGAACCCGTCGACCAGCGTCGTCACTCTGCCATCAAGCTCCTGACGTGTGATCCGGTTTCCCTCGCCTTCGCATTGGACGAGGCGACCTTCGAGATCGAAGGTCATGCCGTTACCGCCCTCTGTCTTGCGGAGCATCTCAGGCTCTGCGCCTAGGCGCATCCGGTACATCGTGCCGGGCCGAATGTCATTAAAGTACCATATGTCGTCGGGATGCCAGACAGGCCCTTCTGTAAAGACGAAGCCGGTCGCTTCGCGAACGGGTTCGGCTGTCTCCAGCAATTCGGGAAGGTCGTTCATCGGCCTAAAGCTTCCCCGGCCGCCAATCGTAAATGCGGGCGAGCGTCTCGCCCATTAGCGCCGTCTTGTCACTTTTGGAAATTCGATCGGTATCGCGGAACGGATCGACGCCCTGTTGGTAGTTGAGTAAGTTGGTCGCGCGCGTCCAGTCGGTGCCCCAGAGACAACGGTCGAATCCAAAAGCATCAAAAATTCGGCTGAGCGGATCCCAAATGTCGCCATATGGATATGGCTCTTTCGACAGGGTGCAGGCACCGGTAATTTTCACAGCGACGTTTGGATATTGGGCGAAGTTCAGAAGCTTCGGCAATTCGGCGAACGGTTCATCGGGCGCCGGCGGTTCGAATGGTTGTTTGAGCGCCAGATGATCAATCACGATCTGCGTATCGGGATGATCGGCCACCAGTTTTGCCGCCTCTTCCGTCACACCCCAGCACAGAAGGTTGACGGGCAGGTTATGTTTTGCCGCGGTCTTAAGAACGTCTCCGATGCTGGAATCGTCAGCGCTGACGGAATCGCGGTATGCCATCATGATACGGATTGCCACGGCACCATCCGTTTTAGCCCAATCCGTGATCGTTTCGAATACTGCTGGGTCGGCCGGATCGACCGGCTTTACCAGAGCAAAACGGCCGGGGTGTTTCGCGTAGACATCGAGAGCATAGCTCGCATCGTATT
>CAXGSZ010000423.1:0-3185 GCA_964012455.1 uncultured Alphaproteobacteria bacterium | reverse complement strand
ACCGCGCACCGTGATGACCTTTTTCGCGTCACTCGACTGCACTGTCGCAATCGCATTGCCGGCGTACGTTGGCCGTTCGAATGTATCTGCCGATGTCACGCCGCTGATATCCGATATCTGCTGGACGTCGAGCATCGCGGCGATACGAGGCATCAGGTTCTTTCCGAAACTCGTTGCATTCGCCAAGAGGTGCTCGTATCCATCCGCCATTGAGAGAATCAACGGCGTCAGGTTTTCGGCAATGCCGTTTGCATATTCCGGCGAATCGGCGACAAGCACCTTGGCGACACCGGCAATCTTTGCGGCGGCGTCCCCTGCTGCGGCGCAACCGTCACCGGCGACCAGCAAATGGATTTCCCCACCAATTGCGACAGCCGCAGCGATCGTGTTTAGTGTGGCGGCCTTGATTTCTGCTTTGTCGTGTTCCGCAACGACCAGAATGCTCATTTTCAGATCACCTTCGCTTCGTTCTTCAACTTATCGACCAAATGGGCGACGTCCTCGACGCGGACACCGGCCTCGCGCTTCGTCGGTTCAACCACTTTAAGGGTGGTCAGGCGCGGCGCGGTATCGACGCCAAGATCACCCGGCGCCATCTGATCGATCGGTTTCTTCTTCGCCTTCATGATATTCGGCAGCGATGCGTAGCGCGGCTCGTTGAGGCGAAGGTCTGTGGTGACGATGCACGGCATGGTCACCTTGATCGTTTCGAGGCCGCCATCTATTTCGCGGGTTACGTTGGCAGAGCGATCCTCAATATCGAGCTTCGAGGCGAATGTCGCCTGGCTCCAGCCGAGCAGGGCGGCCAGCATTTGGCCCGTCTGGTTGCTGTCGTCGTCAATTGCTTGCTTGCCAAGTATAACGAGTTCCGGGTTCTCCTTATCGACAACGGCTTTCAGCAGCTTAGCGACTGCAAGCGGCTGAACTTCGTCGTCAGTCTGAATCAAAATTCCCCGGTCGGCGCCCATTGCGAGTGCAGTGCGGATGGTCTCCTGGCACTGCTGTGGGCCGATCGAAACCGCAACGATTTCCGTTGCAGTACCCGCCTCTTGAAGGCGCACGGCTTCTTCGACGGCAATCTCGTCGAAGGGGTTCATCGACATCTTAACGTTGGCGGTCTCGACGCCTGTCTGATCCGCCTTCACGCGGATTTTGACGTTGTAATCGATCACGCGCTTGACGGGAACGAGTACTTTCATCGTCTGAGTTTCCTTTGGATTGAATGGGACGCATTTCTTAGGGACGCGCTAAGTTACTGTCAAGCAAGGCCCCGCGCCCTGTTTGCAGTGACAGAATAAAGCGTGGTGCCGTGGCGTCAATCGATGTGCTTTATTTTGACGCAGGCGCGTTCTTCTGGCCCCCAAAATCATCGAAAGCGCGGACGGTCATGCGGACCCCGAGATTCGTCTGAGCCCCGCCGAGCGACGCGATAACCCAGAACCAATTCTCGCGGTGACGTCGATAGTGTGTGCGGATGGCAATCGCTTCCCGCAAATAGCCGAGGTGCAGTGCCGCCGATGGGCGGGGGGTCGCCAGCCATTCGATTAACTCGGCGAAAATGTTCGAAAACCGGTTAGCGGTTCGCGCCAGGTACCCAGAGGACGTCGTCTTTACCGCCGTTGTTGGCGGCGCGTGCGAGGACGAACAGAAGGTCTGAAAGCCTGTTGAGATACTTGACCGCGTGTGGGTTTACCGTTTCCTCGGCGGAGAGCCCCGTGACCAGGCGTTCCGCCCGTCGCGCTATGGTGCGCGCCATATGAAGCTGCGCGGCCACCGGCGTCCCGCCAGGCAGTATAAAGCTCTCAAGCGGGTCGAGTGCTGCGTTGATGTCGTCGATCTCCGATTCGAGGCGATCCACCTGTTCCTCGACGATGCGCAGCGCACCTTCGGCGCGGGGCCCCTCTTCAGGGGTGCAAAGATCGGCGCCGAGGTCGAAGAGGTCGTTCTGGATGCGGTCCAGCAAGGCATCCATCTGCGGGTTCGGTGCTGGCACCCGTGCGATTTCAACCCGTACTAAGCCGATGGTCGCGTTCGCTTCATCGACGGTGCCGAAGGCGATCACTCGGCGGCTGTGCTTCGCGACCCGGCTACCGTCACCCAAGGACGTTTCGCCTGCATCACCGCCGCGCGTGTAAATTTTCGTTAGCCGTACCATCAGGCGCGCCCCGCCAATACGATGATGATTACGAAGAGAAGCAGTGCGATGCCCTGCATGACGACGCGGGCGCGCATAATTTTGTTGCTGTGCTTCAAATTGAACTCGCCGCCGCGCGCCATGGTAAAAATCCCGAAGAACAGGACGCCAAGCGTTGCAAGCATGACAATAATCAGAAGTGGTGCGAGATATCCTGGCATAGAGGCGGTATAGTCCTTCAAGAGCAGAATTTACAGAAAAATCACCGGAGCGTAAGAAAGCCATGGCATTTTCCCTATTAGATGATACGCGCGAGGCGCTGCAGCAGATTTCGACGGCGACAATCACATTGCAGCTCCTGAAACGTGGCGTGCGCAATGTCTATATGCGGGGCGTCGCACCCTTGGCGCCAGCTTCCGAGCGCCTGGTGGGTGTGGCCACGACCTTGCGCTTCATACCGATGCGGGAAGATCTGTCGACACCGGATATTCTCGCCGACCGGGAAAACCCTCAACGCGTCGCCATCGATACAATCGAACCGGGAGCTATCTTGGTGATCGATGCGCGCGGCGTATCCGACTGTGCCGCGCTTGGCGATATCCTCGCGGAGCGCATCAAGCAGCGCGGCGGCGGCGGTGTCGTCACTGATGGCGGCGTAAGGGACGCGTCGGCGGTCGCCGCCGTCGGATTGCCGGTATTTGCCGCCGGGCCGGCGGCACCGGCGTCCCTTGCGGGGCATACACCGGTCGACCGAGACCTTCCAGTCGGATGCGGTGGCGTCGCGGTTGTGCCGGGCGATGTGTTGGTCGGCGACGGAGATGGTGTCGTCGTGATTCCGGCGGCCCTCGCCGACGAAGTGGCGCGCGACGGTGTCAGTCAGGAAGAGATCGAGGATTTCGTCAAGTTGCAGGTCGAGAAGGGCCGGCCGGTCATTGGCCTCTATCCGCCTGATGACAAAATCCGCGCCGAATTCGGAGAATGGGTCGCCGCCGGGAAACCGCGATAAGGTAATCTACTCCCGCCGTTTCGGCTTGACGTTGCGGGGTGCGCG
>CAXGSZ010000422.1:0-3187 GCA_964012455.1 uncultured Alphaproteobacteria bacterium | reverse complement strand
GCGCGTTCCTCCAACGATTGGTATACATGATTACGGACAGTCGTGGATGTGCGAGACATAGGACGCCACGGTGTCCTCGATCGGCGTAGGCACGGTATTGGTGTTTTCGTAAAAATGCGGAGCGATAGAGATAGACGTGGCCGCGCATTTTGTTGGGTCGCAGAGAGTGCACCCGCATGACATTGACGATCATGCAATTCGGTGTGTGCGAAAGAGATAGAACCTCCAATAATTCGTCGGAAGCGTCCTCGTCTGTAATCATTTCAATCTAGGAAGACATGTATTTCGCTTTTTGGTGTCTGCGCCGTCGTTTACAGCGGAGCGGGAAGTTTGGCATTTCGAGACGTCGCGCAAGTAAGGCGATTCGCGAGTCGAGCAAAACCGGCGGCTGGGCCGCATGCAGTTTTTGGTGATCACATTGAAATTGACCGGGTAAGGCCGCAGGCCTGAAGGGATTTAACTGCATTGTTTCATACAGTTACGACAGTATCGACCGTTCAGGCATAGCACTGCGTCTCGACGTGGTACGGGCTGTTGAATGCTGCCGCCTGTCCGGCGTAGCTTGGGACATCCTACCGTAACCGCCGGGGCGAGAGCATGAGCGAACGGGCGAGCGTATTGATTTCGGAAGAGGAAGAACCGGTTGAAACGGCCAGGCCGTCCGGGACTGGAATTCTGCCATCCCATGCTGTCCGCGAATTGGTCCGCGCGAAGGCGATCCAAGGGGTGGAAGACATCTCTATGGATCAGGTGCAGCCGGCCAGCATCGATCTTCGTCTCGGTTCGACGGCGTACCGTATGCGCGCGAGCTTCCTGCCCGGCAGTCGTGCCACGGTAGAAGACAAAATTCGCGATTTCGGTATGCATGCGATCGATATCAGCGATGGCGCGGTTCTGGAAGTTGGCTGCGTCTATATCGTGCCGCTTCTCGAGTACCTGGCCTTACCGCCCCGTGTGTGGGGCCTCGCCAACCCCAAAAGTTCAACCGGCCGCATCGACGTATTGACGCGGCTGATTACGGATCACGCAGAAGTGTTCGACAAGGTGAAGGAAGGCTATCACGGCCGGCTTTACGCGGAGATCGCACCCCGCACCTTCAGCGTGGTGGTGCGCAAGGGCACGAAGCTTAGCCAGCTCCGCTTGCGCCGCGGGTCCGATACATTAAGCGCGGCCATGCATCACCGTCTGCATGAGGAATTTCGCCTCGTTGACCGTGACCTCGATAAAAAGGGACCATTCAAGGGAATCCCGCTGACTGTCGATTTGCAAGGTGAGGCGACGGACGGATTGCTCGGGTTTCGCGCTCGTCAGCATGCGGACCTAATCGATGTGGAGAATATCGGCTACTACGCCCCGTTGGACTATTGGGAGCCGATTTTTGCCAGTGCAAACAAACATCTAATTCTCAACCCCGGTGACTTCTACATTCTTGCGTCGAAGGAGGCGGTCAATGTTCCGCCACAATATGCGGCCGAAATGGTCGCGTATGATACTTTGATCGGCGAGTTCCGGGTACATTACGCAGGGTTCTTCGATCCCGGGTTTGGTTACGCCGAGAGCGGTGGGGCCGGGTCGCGTGCGGTCCTCGAGGTCAGATCGCACGAAGTGCCGTTCCTCGTGGAGGAGGATCAGGTCGTGGGCTCGTTGCTTTATGACAAGCTGACCGACGCGCCTGACAAGGTGTACGGTGCGCGGATCGGTTCCTCCTACCAGCGTCAGGGATTGGCGCTCAGTAAACACTTCAAACCGTTCGCCTGACCGGCGTTGCGAACACGAAAGGACGCGCCGTGACAGACGCATTCATGGGACGGTCCGTCCCCCGTCTCGAAGATCATCGTTTCCTCACAGGGTCCGCCGTCTATGCCGATGACTTAAATGTCGCTCGACAGGCCTGGGGCGTTGTTGTGCGGTCCTTACATGCGCATGCGGAGATCAAGAGCATCGACGCGAGTGCTGTTCTCGAGATGCCGGGCGTGATCGCCGTATACACCGAGGCGGATCTAGCGGCGGATGGTGTTGGGCATCTCCCCTGCGATGCGGAGTTGCCGCCCGAAGCCGGATTGTATGTTCCGCCGCGCCCCGCATTGGCGCGCGACCGGGTTCGTTATGTCGGTGATCAGGTTGCGTTTGTTGTGGCGGAAACGCAGGAAGCGGCTGCGGAGGCGGCCGAGCAGGTCTTCGTCGACTATGGCTCCTTACCCGCGGTCGTCGACGGCTATACCGCGCTTGAAGAGGGCGCGCCGCAAGTATGGGACGGCGCTCCCGGCAATGTGATCTTTCGCTTCCCGAAAGGTGATAAGCCGGCAACGGACGCGGTCTTCGCGGGCGCGGCGCATGTCGTTGAGCTCGATATCGTTAACAACAAGATTTCCGCCGCACCGATGGAACCGCGCTCGGGTATCGGTGAATACAATGCGGCAACCGAGACTTACAAGCTGACCTGCTCTGCGCAGGGTTTGCACGGGATTCGCGGGCCGTTGGCAAAGGTGATCCTGAGGGTGCCAGAAGAGAAGCTTGAAGTTGTGGCGCCTGACGTCGGGGGGGGCTTTGGTCTCAAGAACTTTATCTATCCGGAATGGGTCCTGTTGCTCTGGGCGTCACGGAAACTTGGACGGCCGGTTAAATGGACGGGCGACCGGAGTGAAGAGTTCGCATCGGCGACGCAGGGACGGGGAATTCGCGCGCAGGCGCGCCTTGCGCTGGATGCGGACGGAAAGTTCCTTGCCCTTGATGCGGCCATGGTCGCCGACCTGGGCGCTTATCTTTCGGGTTCGTCGCCAGGTGCCTCCACGCGGGCGGCGTTGACGGCGATGGGCGGAGGTTATGTCGTACCGCATATTTACACGGAGTCGCGCGGCGTCTTTACTAATACTGCACCTGTCGATGCCTACAGAGGTGCCGGCAAGCCCGAAGCAAACTACATCACGGAACGCCTCATCGAGGCTGCCGCGCGGCAGCTCGGCTTCGACCCGGTTGAGTTGCGACGGAAAAACGCGGTCGTAGAGTTCCCCTATGTTACGGCGCAGGGCCTGACCTTCGACTGTGGGCGGTTCGGGGCGAATATCGACGATATTATTCGGCTCGCGGATCGGGACGGATTCGCCTCTCGGCGCACGGCATCCGAAGCGCGCGGCAAACTTCGGGGATTGGGCATTGCGAGTTTTCTGGAGACGTCGCGTGGGGCGCC
>CAXGSZ010000421.1:0-3209 GCA_964012455.1 uncultured Alphaproteobacteria bacterium | reverse complement strand
CGAAATGTTGCACTCCGTGGCGGGCTCGACGAAGGTGTCGTAGCGGTTCAAACGCTATCAGCCTACCTGCCGGGCAACTCCAATGTCGCGCTGACAGGACGGGTCGACGACGCAGACGGCCTACCGCAATTCACCGGCAATATCGCGGTCGGATCAGACAATTTACGCTCGCTCATGCAGTGGCTTGGCGTTGCGCCCACCGCCTTACCGGCAGACCGACTGCGCAATTTCTCGCTAAAAAGCAAAATACAGGCGACACCGAAGGCTGCATCAATTACCGACATCGCGATACGCCTGGATGCATCCCGGATCAGCGGCGGTATGGCCCTCGAATTACGTGACAAACCGGGCATCGGCCTGCGGCTCGCGATCGACAAACTTAATCTGGACGCTTACCTGTCGAAAGACAGCAAGGAGACGGCAAAGAAGGTTCCGGCAGAGGCAACGAAGCCCGGGGTGAAAACCTCTCGCGGGTCCGTCAAGGCGGCGCCGATGGCAGATCCCTCTCATGCTGCAACCGCCGCGCTCAACGACTTGTTTGACGCCATCGATGCAAATGTCGACGTTACGGCGGGACGCCTCACCGTCGCCGGGGAAACCGCTCGACAGGTGAAACTCGACCTGACGGTCTTCGGCCGGGCCATCACTTTACGGGAAGCAAGCGTTGCTGATTTCGCGGGTCTTGCTGCTTCCCTCGCCGGTACCGTATCGGCGAAAGGCGGCAGTCCGGTATTCTCCATCGACCATGCCATCGCGCTGCGCGATCCGGCCCGCTTCGCAAGATTTTCAGGTACTTCCTTGCCAACAAGCCCAGCGCGCCTCGGTAAAGTCTCAAGCAATGGCCGGCTCGAAGGTAACCTGAACCGCCTGAAGACCGATATCAGTCTCAACGCGATAGGCGCAACGGCACGTGTCCGCGGCGCCCTATCGCAACCACTCGCAAATCCGTCGGTCGACCTGCTGGTCTCGCTCAAACATCCGGAACTCGCGATATTCGTGCAGAAATTCTCACCGGATTATCGACCGGCGGCACGTAAGCTTGGACCTTTATCCCTCAACACAGCCGTGCGTGGCAATGCCGCAACCCTCACAGTCGACAAGATCGATATAAAAGCGGGACCCGTTGCAGCCGCCGGCGCGATCAAAGCCGACCTCGATGGAAAACGCCGGAAAATCGATCTCAATTTGAAAACGGGCGAGGTCCTGCTCGACCTTTTCTTGCCGCCGTCTCCGTTGCCCGCAAGTACCCGCCAAACACACAGCCGACCGGCAAGTGGCGGCGCGCGCGGGACCGGTAGCGAAAACCGCGGCGGTATTCCAGCGCAGCGATGGTCGACCGCGCCGATAGCGTTGCCAATACCCACCGATATTGACGCCGATGCCCAGATAGATATTGCCGCTCTCAAGATGGGAGATATCACACTAAAGACCCCAAAGGTAAAAGCCGTGCTACGCAATGGCCGACTGGCCGTGGAAAGTTTCACAGCATCACTATTCGGCGGCGTAGTTTCGGGTAGGGCCGTTGTACAACCGTCCGGCAAGAACGGCGCGACGCTTGCCTCGGAACTCTCCGTCGACAAGATGGACAGCCGCCTCGCCGTCAAGACGATAACCGGGCATGACCGGGTGCAGGGACCTCTCTCGTTTAAGGCCAATATCGCGACCGAGGGGAATAGCGAAGCCAGTTTTGTCTCCGGGCTTAACGGAAATGCCTCGTTGTCCGGTCAAACTCAGATCCTGTTGACGAAGTCGGAACGCAATCAGGCCGGCGTGGTCTCTGTCGGTGCCAACTTGCTGGCGGGTCTCCTTGGCGGAAAGCTGCGTGAATTGCAGCGGCTGGCGCCGTTGAGCCAATTGATGGCATCACTGGATCAAAATTTCGGACGCAACCCGGCTCAGCTTTCCGGTGATATTCGCATCACGCGCGGGGTCTTCCGGACAGATAACCTGAAGCTTTCCGGGCAAGGAAGTGTCGCGACGACCCGCGCCACTGTCGATCTTCCGCGATGGGATTTGAACTCGACTACCGAATTGGTCGACGACCCGCGCCAAAAGCCGCTCGTTATGTTTTCAGCGACAGGGCCGATCGACGCTCCAACGAAAACACGGGTTGGTGGACGCCTCCTCAGCCAAGGTGCGACCAGTGCGGAAGAAACAGCACCCAACCCGCTGCAACAAGTCCTCCCAGGCCTTCTCGGCGGAAGCACCGGTGGGTCACCTCAAACTGAAGGGCAGAACAATGTCAATCCAGGAAAACTGCTCGAAGGTATCTTCAAACAGTTTCAGCGATAACGCCTCTAACGCCAGCGCCTCTGCGCATCCAACAAGACGTACACACGTATCGCACTGGACAAGTTGCCGGTTTGGCCGTCATCGATTTCTGAAACCAGCTGATTAACGGTCTGTTCGTTCCTGGTGGCGATTTCCTTGAGGGCGTACCAAAATGCATCTTCCAGGGATACGCTTGTCCGGTGGCCGGAAATGACGACCGAGCGCTTTTTCATTTCGAGCACATCACCCAGATGGTCGACATTCGTCATAGTTTTTCGATTTGACTATAGATCGATGATTTCGCCCCGATTTCGCTCATTTGCCAGTTCCCTGCCACGGCTAGGAATGAGGGTAATATTCGGCTATGTTACAACTTTTTGTGTGTATTACCGCAAGCAATTTGAACGATGTCTTTGCGTTAGCGCGATAACATAGGCGATTTAAAGGGGGAATACAAAGTGCGATAGGACGTGCTCAGCCGACTATTTTACCGAGGCATTTACGAACGCGGCCACACTTTCGATCGCCGCCGCTATATTCTGTTCATAGGTGGATTCGGACTTCTTGCGCGGCTTGAAGCTGTGGTCGCCGTCCGGCATCCACGCGAATTCTATCTTCGACGACAGCGAGAATGCCCCGATCTCGTCGCGCGTTCCAAACATGTCGCATTCGCCTTGGCAAAAGATTGCTGGCGTTCGCAGATCGACCAGATGATCGGTACGCAACTTCTCGGGGTTCCCCGGCGGATGGAAGGGATAACCAAGGCAAACCAGACCGGTTGCCGCGACCTCATCCGCAATCATACTGGCAATGCGGCCACCCATTGATTTTCCGCCTACGACCAGAACCTCGCTGTTGATCTCCGCGACAATACGCCGCCATATGTCGCACAAAATAGGTGCTCGGTCCGGCCCACTCTTACGCCCTGTAAAACGGCG
>CAXGSZ010000420.1:0-3209 GCA_964012455.1 uncultured Alphaproteobacteria bacterium | reverse complement strand
GATGAGATGTGGGTCGGTTTCCGTCCGACCAGCCGCGACGATGCGCCGATCCTCGGTCCGACCGGCCTCGATGGGCTTGTTGTGGCGACCGGGCATCACCGGAACGGAATTTTGCTGACACCGCTTACAGCGGATGCCGTCAGCGCTTATATTCTGACTCGAGAGTTGAGTGATGACATCAAGCCATTTGGCCCGGACCGGTTCCAGCTGGGGCTAGGATCCGAGGATGCGCCGCGACGGCAGGCAGGGATAGTGAAATGAGCGCGACGATTTCGGTCAACGGCGTGGAGAAGACGGCAACGGCGACGACCATCGCCGATTTGCTGCGCGATGAGAACGTGGACCCTGCGGTGCGGTTCCTCGCGGTTGCTATCAACGGGGCGGTGGTGCCGCGCTCGAAATGGGATGGCGCCGCGATCAAATCCGGCGATGATATTGAGATCGTTAGCCCAGCGCCCGGCGGTTGAGGTTGAAATCTGATGACAGATACCCTGAAGGACCCGCTCACAATTGCCGACAAGGCGTTTATGTCGCGCTTGCTCATCGGCAGCGCGGGCTATTCGAACAATCAGCTGATGCTCGATTCGATATCGGCAAGCGGCGCGAATATTGTCACCGTCGCGATCCGCCGAATTTCTCTCGAGGGCGGTGCCGAGACCATGATCGACCTGCTCGCGGGCGATTATCACATCCTGCCTAACACCGCCGGCTGTTTTACTGCACGTGATGCGGTTCTCACCGCCCAGCTAGCGCGGGAGGCCCTTGAGACGAACTGGATAAAATTGGAAGTGATCGGTGATCGCGAGACGCTTTATCCGGACGGGGAGCATCTGCTCCAGGCGGCGGAAGAGATGGTCGCCGACGGATTTATCGTCATGGCATACAGTACGGATGATCCGATCCTGTGCCGTAAGCTGGCGGACCTTGGTTGTGCTGCTGTCATGCCGCTCGGCTCTCCGATCGGCTCTGGCATGGGTGTGCTGAACCCCTACAATATCGAAATCATACGCGCTCAATTGGATGTACCGGTCATCGTCGACGCTGGTATCGGGACGGCGTCGGACGCTGCTTTTGCCATGGAATTGGGTTGCGACGGTGTGTTACTGGCCTCGGCGGTAGCAAAGGCGCGTGATCCCGTGGGCATGGCGATGGCTATGCGTCACGGTGTCGAAGGGGGACGGCTCGCGCACCTTTCCGGTCGTATACCGCGGAAGCGTCATGCGGAGGCCTCCAGTCCCGAGCGGGGTGTAATTGGCTCGTGAGCCTTCCAGTTCCCCCCATGTTGTTGATCACCGACCGGACAATGGTGCGTGTGTCGCTGGAAGTGGTGCTCGCCCGTGCGTTTCAGGGCGGCTGCCGCTGGGTTATGGTCCGAGAAAAAGACATGGATCCGGGCGAACGTATGACCTTGGTTGAATCGATCCTGCGAATTGCTGAGCCATATGACGCGAAAATACTGGTCAATTCGGATATCAACGCGGCCGAGATCGCGCACGGTGTGCATCTACCGCAAGGCCAGTCCTGCAGGAACGCACGGGCGACCTTGGGAGCCGACAAGCTTATCGGTGTATCCGCTCATACGATTGGCGAGGTAGGCGCCGCCGCCAGCGCTGGGGCGGACTACGCCACAATTAGCCCGGTCTTTCCAACGCAAAGCAAGCCGGGCTACGGTCCGCCGCTCTATCTCGATGGGCTACAAAAAGTCGTGAAGCGGGTGACGATCCCGTTGATCGCGCTCGGCGGAGTTACGGGAGCGACGGTGCTGTCGTGTCGGCGCGCGGGTGTGGCTGGTGTGGCGGTGATGGGAACGGTCATGCGCGCCGATGATCCGGCCGTGCCGGTTTACGACATTCTCAAGCAATGGAACGCGGGCGACGAAAACGACGCCTAACGTCAGATATCGTCATAGCGCGCGATGGGCGGCTGATCTTCGGCGGCCGTCCCCCATTCAACCATCCAGGGATGGGTCCAGATTGCATCCATTTAGGCTGCGCACGGCCCGGTAGCGGATACGCCATTTGTCCGAAAACGCGAGACGACAGGTGCGAAAACCGCATCCACATACAGAACGCGCCGAATAGGTAAGGTCCATCGGCTGCGTGCCGCTCACGGCAATCCTGCGAGATTCTCATGATGCGGCGTTCATTCTACTCGACCGCGGTGTCTCGTGTCGACCCGGTGCGCTTTGGGCGACAGTTTATTGGCAGGGCGGATCTGAAGGCTGTAGACCTGGAATACATTTCCGCCGCTGCAGTGCGTGCGCGTGCCCACGTCGCCGGAACTGTTGACCAAAGTTGCGCATCAGGATGCCGTTCCGCGAGATATTCGGCGATGCTTGGAGGATTGTGTATCACGAGTTCTCCGTGTTTGAGCACCGGGACAAGGCCCCTGGACGATGGCGTGCGGATGCTTGCAGTCCGGTCTTCCGTGTTAAATGGCACAAAGACTTCCTTAAACAAAGCCGTCGACTGCCGCATGGCAAACCATCCCCGTGATTACCAGGGCGGATAATTCTTGCTGCCAATAACCAATCTATAGCCGTTTATCCCGCCTCAGCTTGCGTTCCCAGCCGTCTAGCTTTTAGATGAAACGCGAGCAATCTATCTTCACCCTCACCCAACCTCCAGCAAATCCGGGAGCCGAACGGTGCCGTACAATCTTGTCGCCCGAGCAACGGGCAAAACCATCACTCTGACACCGCTGAGCGAAGCCGGCCTCAATAATTGGTTAAAGAAGGCCGATAAGAGCATTGCTGCCTGGGTCGGCGCTGCGGGCTTCGACGCGTCGTCGGGCGCGGTCCTATTGCTTCCCGGGAAAGACGGCGGAATTGTGGGCGCTCTTCTCGGCGTAAATGGTGACGATGACGTCTGGTCATGGAGTGCTGCAGTCGAGTCGTTGCCGCCCGGTCGCTATGTCATCCCTAAACGGACGGTCGCGAAACAAGCGAATAACGCGGCGCTCGGCTGGGCCCTCGGCACCTATGCCTTCGACAGATACAGAAAGGTTGCGCGCCCGGAAGCGGAATTGGTCTGGCCTGCAAAGGCCAATCGCGGCGCCGTCGAGGGCATGGCGTGCTCCATCGCCCTGACCCGCGACCTGATCAACACGCCTGCGTCGGACCTTGGCCCCGCGGAGCTGGCCGCGGCGGCGCGAAAGCTCGCGCGCGAGTTCAGGGCGCGCTGCAGCGTGATCGTTGGCGATGACCTCTT
>CAXGSZ010000419.1:0-3214 GCA_964012455.1 uncultured Alphaproteobacteria bacterium | reverse complement strand
TCTCTGTGGCGGCTTTAATGGCAGCATCATGCGCGGCATTCGTTCCATGGTCCGTGAGCATGAGGGCCAGGGGAAAACCGTCAAGTTGTTCGGCGTCGGCCGCAAGGGCAACGCTATCATGCGGCGGGAGTACCCGGACAAGCTGGTCGAGGCCTTGGAAGAAGTTGCCAAACCGGCACCTTCTTTCGCCGGTGCCGACATGATCGCCAGCAAAATCAGTGAAATGTTCGACAACGGCGATTTTGATTGCTGCACGATAATTTACAATAAGTTTATTTCAGCTCTGACGCAGGATGTAACGCCGCAACAGCTCATCCCGTTTGCCGTCCCGGACGTCGCCGAGGGAGAAGGAGCGAGTGGTGGTTCGACAGCGAGCTACGAATACGAGCCTGACGAGGAGGAAATCCTCGCCGATCTGCTGCCCCGGAACCTCTCGGTTCAGGTTTTCCGCGCCATGCTAGAGACATTCGCCTCCGAACAAGGCGCGCGGATGACCGCGATGGACAGCGCATCGCGGAATGCGGGCGACATGATCGATAAATTGACACTCACTTATAACCGCGCGCGCCAAGCCGGCATCACCAAGGAGTTGATCGAGATCATCTCCGGTGCCGAGGCGCTGTAGCGGCCAAAGAACAACCCTCAAGGAGCCGAGCTATGGCCAGTAACGTTGTCGGTACGATTACCCAGGTAATGGGCGCCGTCGTCGACGTGCATTTCGACGGTGAATTGCCGCCGATCTTGAATGCATTGCATATGGAAAAAGACGGCGGCGTGCTCGTTCTTGAAGTCGCGCAGCATCTGGGCGAAAACACCGTCCGCTGCGTTGCGATGGACGCCACCGAGGGGATGGTCCGCGGTACGGAAGTGTCCGATACCGGCCAGCCTATCCAGGTGCCGGTCGGACCGGAGACGCTCGGCCGGATCATTAACGTCATTGGCGATCCGATCGACGAGCGCGGCCCGCTCGGTCATACGCAAACCCTGCCGATCCACCGTTCGGCCCCGGAATATGTCGATCAGTCAACGGAAACCGAGCAACTGGTCACTGGCATTAAGGTCGTCGACCTTCTCACCCCTTACGCCAAGGGCGGTAAGATCGGCCTCTTCGGCGGTGCGGGTGTTGGCAAGACCGTGCTGATCATGGAGCTGATCAACAATATCGCGAAGGCGCACGGTGGTTATTCGGTGTTTGCCGGTGTTGGTGAGCGTACCCGCGAAGGGAATGATCTCTATCATGAGATGATCGAATCCGGCGTTATCAATCTTGAGGAAGAAGGCGCTTCAAAGGCGGCCCTGGTTTACGGCCAGATGAACGAACCTCCGGGAGCCCGCGCCCGTGTCGCACTTACCGGCCTGACCGTTGCGGAATATTTCCGTGATCAGGAAGGGCAGGATGTGCTGTTCTTCGTCGATAATATTTTCCGGTTCACCCAGGCTGGCTCGGAAGTCTCAGCGCTACTCGGCCGTATTCCGTCGGCGGTTGGTTATCAGCCGACGCTCGGTACCGACTTGGGTGCCCTGCAAGAGCGGATTACCTCTACCACCAAAGGCTCAATCACCTCGGTGCAAGCCATTTACGTTCCGGCGGACGATCTCACCGATCCGGCGCCGGCGACGACGTTCTCTCACTTGGATGCGACGACGGTGCTCTCGAGGCAGATCGCCGAACTCGGCATCTATCCTGCGGTTGATCCGCTCGACTCCACCAGCCGTATCCTCGATCCGCGGATCGTCGGCGATGAACATTACAACACTGCCCGCCAGGTGCAGGAAGTTCTGCAGGCCTACAAGTCATTGCAGGAAATCATTGCTATTCTAGGCATGGATGAACTTTCGGAAGAAGATAAGTTGACGGTCGAACGCGCTCGGAAGATCCAACGCTTTCTTTCGCAGCCGTTTCACGTCGCGGAAATCTTCACCGGTTCGCCGGGCAAGCTTGTCGATCTCGAGGATACGATCAAAGGCTTCAAAGCGATCTGCGACGGCGAATACGACGACTTGCCGGAACAGGCATTCTACATGGTCGGCGGTATTGACGAAGCGATCGAGAAGGCGAAGCAAATGGCGGCCGAAGCGACGCAGGCTGCTTGACGTCGACATAAGGGGAATGACTTATGGCCGAAGACAAGGTCGAATTTGAGCTCGTCTCGCCCGAGAAACTACTTCTATCGCGCGAAGTCGACATGGTCGTGGTGCCGGGTGCGGAAGGCGATATGGGTGTCCTGCCGCGCCATTCCCCGGCAATCACTACAGTACGCCCAGGCACCATTGTTGTATACGAAGACGGCGCGGTCACGGAACGCATTTTCGTCGCAGGTGGATTTGCGGAGATATCCGACAACCGATGCACCGTTCTCGCGGAAGAAGCATTGCCGATTGATGACATCGATAAACCCGCGGCTGAACAAGCCCTGAGCGATGCCCGCGATGAAATAGGCGCCGCCCAGAGCGATAGTGAACGGCGAGCAGCGGAAGTCGCAGTTTCGATCGCTGAGGCGAAGATCGAAGTTGTCGACAATCCCGCCTATAGTGGATAGGCGTAGCGGAAAGATGTGCGACCAACGCGGCCATTGGCCGCGTTTTTCGTGTCCGCGCCAACTCATCGGTCGGTTTTGTTCTTATTCTGCTTGTGCCGCTATGGACGGGTGACCCCGTAAAACGATCTTGTCCGTGGGGCAGCGAATGATCACGCTGGTGCCGTCTCTGACTTTATTTAAACGCCAACCGTGAATTTCCTAGGAAACCGCCTCCTCATAGTGAACGCCGACGGAAAGAATCTAGATTCCGGGAAATGCGACATCGGCGTCGCGGAGATTGTGGCTGGAGTTCGCCTCACTCCAGGCGACAACCCAATCCGCATTGCGGATGACCGTAGTGGTGGTCATTGCAACTTCTCACAAAGCCAATCGACGATCTTGGCGTACTCGGCCGCACCGCCAGGTCCCACCAGTCGAGCCCGTAGGAACCCGTGGATCATATTCGTTGCGCAATGGTAGATGACATCGACCCCGGCGCTGCGCAGCTTGTCTGCGTAAATCTCACCGTCATCCCGTATGGGGTCATGCTGGGCCGTGTGGACGTATGCTGGTGGCAAACCCGAGAAATCGCTCGTGAGTACTGGCCGTGCGTAGGGGTTCTCGCTTTCTGCTTTGGGGATATAGAGGTCTCGATAGGTTTCTGTCGCGGCCTTGGTAAGACCGGGCGCGGTTGC
>CAXGSZ010000418.1:0-3218 GCA_964012455.1 uncultured Alphaproteobacteria bacterium | reverse complement strand
CTTGGGTCAGATCATCTCTTCGTTTTGTTAGCGCAATGAAAAGCGCCAGCATTCCGGTGCATACGAGGATCCAGACTGTCGGCTGCAATTCAGCGGCGGCGGCCCCTGCCTCGATCCGAAGGATAAATCCAAGCGCAATCGTCAAGACGTCGACAATGGCATACCGCTTTAAAATCAACGTATATAGCGATGTCAAAATAAAATATGCCAGTACAATACCTCCACCGGCGGTCATAGCAAAAGCAAGCGCGATTCCGCCGCCCGAAAGAACGAAATACAAAGTGATTGCGAACGTCGGGGAAACGTCTCCTGCGGCGACGGGCCGGAGCTTCTTCTTCGGGTGAAGGGTGTCAGACTCCCGGTCCCAGTAATCGTTGAAGCAGTAAATACCGCTGGCAACCAGGCAGAAGGCAATAAACATCAGCGTAACGTCGACAAACACGCTCTCGCGCGACAGTGTTGGGCTGAATAAGATCGGGGCGAAGACAAATACATTCTTCACCCATTGATGTGGCCGGATCAGGGTTAGGACGGCAGGAAGTTTCATGTCCGTTCCGTGGTTATCGATCACGGCCTTCCGACCGTGCGCCCGGCACTTGCGAATCGGGCAATTGAAGGCCGTATTCTAAACGAAAAAGACTTTTAAAGTCATGACGTTCCGGTCTATTAATGTGTCCAATAAAAAAATGCCAGGGTATGAATAGAAAACCAAGCCAAATGTTGGACGAAAGATCAAAGGGAATTGTGCGTTCTTACTGCGGATGACTGATAAATTAGTTGCCCGCAACTTGTCATATTAGTCTTTAACTGACGCTGCCGATTTTTTGTTCAAAGGCGATCAATTTTCCTATCCGGGCTGAATGATTGCACTGTGCGTCGGCTTTCATGTGCCGTCGTTGAAATATGCCGAGGGTAATTTTTGAGATTGTCTTCGACATTGTCGGTCTATCTTGGCCGCCAGTATGCGTTCTGGCTGGCTAGCACGTTCTGTGCGCTGATGGGAATCGCATTGCTGTTTGACTTGGTCGAGATGATGCGGCGGGCATCGGGTAAGGCAGATGCGACGATGGCTGTCGTGATTCAGATGAGCCTGTTCAAGCTTCCGCATCTGGCAGAAAGTATTTTACCTTTCACGATTTTGTTTGGCGCGATGTTCGCGTTCTGGCGGCTTGCAAATGCGAACGAGATCATCGTCGCCCGGGCCGCTGGTGTTTCGATCTGGCAGTTCCTGGTTCCACCCATTTTTTTGACTCTGACGGTGGGAATTTTTCAGGTAACCATCTTCAATCCGTTTTCCGCCGTGATGTTGACCAAGTTCGAAAGCGTTGAAGCGAAATATCTTAAACGTACGACCAGTATGCTCAATATCTCTCGGAATGGCCTCTGGCTTCGGCAATCGGACGTGGGTGGTCAGGCGGTCATCCACGCTCTTCGCGTATCGAAGGAGGAGATGAAGCTCCACGACGTGATCATTTTCATGTTCGAGGGGAGTCAAAAATTCGTCGGCCGGATCGATGCGGAGACCGCGCAGTTGAAGGTAGGCTACTGGGATATTCGGGATGCATGGATATCGACGCCAAACAGAGCCGCGCACCACGTCGACCGACATGAATTGCCGTCTGACCTGACGCTGACCAAGATCCAGGAAAGTTTCGCTTCGCCGGAAACAATGTCCTTTTGGGACCTACCCGGTTTTGTCGATGAGTTAGAGGCAGCGGGTTTTTCCAGTCACCGCCACCAACTGCATTACTATTCCTTACTCGCGCTGCCGATATTGCTGTGTTCGATGGTCCTGATCGCCGCCGCGTTCACGGTCCACATAAATAGACGTTCCGGGGCGTTCTTCGCCATCATCGGCGGTGTCGTCGCGAGTTTTCTCTTGTATATCGTGGGTGATGTCATCCATGCCCTCGGGCTCTCGACAAATGTTCCAATACAGCTAGCGGCTTGGACGCCGGCCGGTGTTACGACAATGCTGGGATTGGCCCTCCTCTTGCATCTTGAGGACGGGTAATGGGGCACCTCTGGAAAACGGTAATGGTGGCGTTATGCGTCGTGCTCGCCGGTGGGCAGGCTTTCGCGCGCGAGCAGCTATCGGCAGATTTGCCGCTGTTGTTGCTGGCCGATGAAATCAATCACGACGAGGAATTAGGTACCGTTGTCGCCAGGGGTAAGGTCGAGATCGTACAAGGTAGCCGTACCTTGCTGGCTGACTCTGTGAGCTACAATCAGAAAACGGATACGGTAAATGCCTCCGGCAATGTCGTTTTGCATGAGCCGTCTGGTGAGGTTGTTTTTGCCGAATTTGTTGAACTCAGCGACCATCTCAAGAACGGCATAATCAAGCATATTCGCGTCTTGCTGGAAGATGAAAGCCGCTTTGCCGCGAACATCGCAGTGCGTAAGGACGGGAACAAGACCCGGATGCATCGTGCGGTGTACTCACCCTGCAAGCTTTGTGAGCAAGATTCCAACGCGCCACCCTTGTGGCAATTGAAGGCCAAACGGGTGGAGCATGACCAGGAAGCACGTGAAATCCGCTACCGCGATGTCTACCTGGAAATGTGGGGGTATCCGGTAGCATATTCGCCCTATCTTTCGCATCCGGATCCAACGGTAGACCGGAAGGCCGGATTTTTGACGCCGAGTTTTGGAACTGGCGGCGACGCAGGAGCCTTCATCCGGCTTCCCTATTTTATCCCGATTGGCGACGACAGGGATGTCACCGTCGACCCGATCATCACGAAAGAAGATGGATTGGTGCTGAGCGGGGAATACCGCCAGCAGCTACGCGATGCGGAACTGACGCTTCGAGGGAGTATTGCGGAGGCGGAAAGAAACGAAGGCGACGCCAACAATCCGACCGAGAAGGGTGATCGTGTGCGCGGTCACTTCGAATTGGAGTCGACCTACCATATCGATGAGACGTGGCGGGCCAACCTCGATGTGAAGAGAGCGAGTGATAGGAGTTACCTGCGCAGGTTCAATTTCTTCAAGCTAAACCGCAACACGCTTCGCTCTAACGCCAATGTTGAAGGATTTAGGCGGCGGAACTACATCGCCGCCAACGCGTACTGGTTCCAGGATTTGCGCACCGATGATCGGGCTGAGCAGCCGATTGTGGCACCCGTCCTGGATTTCAATCACATCGGCGAAGCGGACGGGTTTGGGGGGCGTTGGCAGCTCGATGCAAATCTCAGAACACTGTTCCGTGAAAA
>CAXGSZ010000417.1:0-3225 GCA_964012455.1 uncultured Alphaproteobacteria bacterium | reverse complement strand
CAGAAAGCCGCCGAACGCCCGTTGCCGTGCTGCAGGACGAGATAGGGGCGGTCGACCCACGGATCAGTGAAGTCGTCCAACGTATAATGAAGGTCGAGCGTGTTCGATCGCTTGAAGGTGGACATCGTGTGGCCTTGTCACCGGGCGGAATAGCCGCCGTCGACAGGCATGGCGACGCCGGTCACGAAGGAGGCTGCATCGCTCGCAAGGAATGCTGCGGCAGCCGCCACCTCTTCCGGCTGCCCCAATCGCCCGATCGGGTGCAGGTCCACGAGAAACTCCCGTCCGTTATCATGGGCAAGCCGTTCGGCGATAATCGGTGTTTCGATATAGCCGGGGCAAACGGCGTTGACCCGCACGCCCTTATCACCGAAGGCGATCGCGAACTGCTTGGTCAGACCGACAACCCCATGCTTACTCGCAACATAAGAAGTGACGCCTTCGAGCATCGCACGATTATCGGCATAGTCGACCGGTCGCATGAGTGCGCCAAGACCAGCCACGGAGGCGGTGTTGACGATAGCACCCTTGCCTTGTGCCGCCATGATAGGGGTTGCGTGGAGCAGGCCGTAATAGACACCGGAGAGATCGATGGCGGTTGTGGTGTCCCAATCTTTACCGGCGACACCCGCATTGTTCATCAGCACGTCGACCCGGCCGAGGTCGCGTTGGGTCTCGGCGAGCGCCTCCATGACGGCCTCCTCGTCGGCCGTGTCGAGCGCGTTGGCCACCGCCTTCGCACCGGCTTCCTCGGCGCGGGCAGCTGTCGCTTGGGCCGTCTGTTCATTGATGTCGGAACAGACAACTGTCGATCCTTCAGCGGCCAGCTTCAGAGCCATGGCCTGACCGATACCGGAACCGGCACCGGTAACGAACGAAACGCGGCCTTCAAATTCGGACATAGGGAAAAATCCTCTCGGTTATGCCGGCAAAACGTAGAGGGCTTTCTCTGTCGCGTCTACCACGACAACTATTCGGAAGAGGTGACTAGCAAGCTGCTTTGCGCTACATCGCTGGCAACTCAATTCCGCGCGCAAAGGGAAAATACTCATGGAATATCGCACTCTGGGAACGTCATCGCTTTCTGTCTCGCCGCTCTGTTTCGGCTGCAATGTTTTTGGCTGGACCTCGGATGAGGAGATGTCTTTTCGTCTGCTCGATGGTTGGCTAGATGCAGGGTTCAACTTCATCGATACGGCGGATGTCTACTCGCGCTGGCACGACGGCAACGAGGGAGGCGAGTCCGAGACCATCATCGGAAAATGGCTGGAGCGCAGCGGCAAACGCGACAAGGTCGTGCTCGCGACCAAGTTCGGCATGGATATGGGGGACGGCAAGGTGGGGCTTACGCCCAACTATATGATGCGTGCGGTCGAGGATTCGCTGCGTCGGCTCAAGACCGACTACATCGATCTCTATCAATCCCATAAGGATGACGAGGACACGCCGGTCGATGCGACGCTCGAGGGATACGCGAAGTTGATTGAGCAAGGAAAGGTACGCGAAATCGGCGCTTCTAATTTCTCCGCCGAACGCCTTAAGGCGGCGCTCGACGCCAGCAGCGCGCAAGGGTTGCCGCGCTATCAAAGCCTGCAGCCGCTCTACAGCCTGGTGGAGCGCGATACTTACGAGGGTGCCCTCGAGGATCTTTGCGCTGCCGAAAATGTCGGTGTGATCGGTTTCTATTCGCTTGCTAGCGGGTTCCTCACAGGCAAGTACCGCTCAAAAGCGGATATGGAGGGCCGTATCCGGGCACCGCGCGTCGAAAAATACTTGAACGACGATGGCTTCCGAGTTCTCGATGCTTTGGAAAAAGTGGCCAACAAGCATGGCGCAAAGATGAGCCAGGTTGCGCTGGCCTGGCTCATTGCGCGGCCGAGTGTCAGCTCGCCGATCGCCAGTGCGACGAATATGGATCAATTGGCGCAATTGGCGGCGGCGCCGAACCTCCCGCTCGATGCTGGCGACATCGCCAAGATTGACGCCGCAAGCAAATGAGCGGACACACCGGACGCTGCCTTTGCGGTGCGGTAACGTTCACGGCGGCGGAGGTCGAGACCGAGCATCATGCCTGTCATTGCGAGATGTGGCGGCGCTGGGCTGGGAGACGGCTTCTGGCGGCGTCGGCAAAAGCGTTTCTTTCACAGGAGACGGATCGACCGGTCTTTTCGTCTCGTCGGATTCGGCCGAGCGCGGTTTCTGAAAGAGTTGCGGGTCCGGCCGGTTCTATCGCCTGAAAGGGACGGGCAATTATCATATTCCCGTAGGCTTTTTCGATGATCAGTCGGCATTTCGGGTCAAAGGTGAGATGTTCATCGACCGCAAACCACCGGGTTACGATTTCGCGGGCGGTCATTTGCGCGTGACCGAGGCGAAAACGTTCGCCATGTTCGAAGGCGGTTAACAAGAGGGGAACGATGTCATGAGCACGGAAGTGAACAAGCTGCTGCCCACATCGCTGGTCGGCTCCTATGCTCAGCCGGACTGGCTGATAGACCGGGAGAAACTGGCCGGCCGATTTCCGCCGCGGACCCGGGCGCGCGAGTTGTGGCGCATCGCGCCGGAATATCTGGCGCAAGCACAGGACGATGCGACATTGGTTGCGATCCGGGAACAAGAAGAAGCGGGGCTCGACATTTTGACGGATGGTGAGATTCGCCGTGAAAGCTACTCGAACCGGTTTGCCACGGCGCTCGACGGTGTCGATATCGACAATCCGGGAACCGCTCTCGACCGCAGCGGGCATCCCAATCCAGTACCCCGGATTGTCGGCAAGATAAGCCGTCGTCATGCGGTAGAAGTGGAAGACGTGAAATTCCTGCGGTCCCATACGGACCGGATGATCAAGATGACCGTGCCGGGCCCATTCACCATGACTCAGCAGGCGCAGAACAATTTCTACGACAATGAAGCGGACCTGGCGCTCGACTACGCGGCGGCGGTGAACGCCGAAGTGAAGGACTTATTCACGGCGGGCGCCGATATCGTGCAGATTGACGAACCCTATATGCAGGCACGCCCTGAGAAGGCGCGGGAATACGGACTGCAGGCGCTAAATGCGGCGCTCGACGGGGTTGCGGGTGAGACGGCGGTGCATATCTGCTTCGGCTACGCCGCCATTATTCACGAGCGTCCCGAGGGATATTCGTTTCTGCCGGAACTGGCGCAATGCAGCGCGCACAGCATCTCCATCGAGACGGCGCAGTCGGAACTCGATTGTGTCGT
>CAXGSZ010000416.1:0-3252 GCA_964012455.1 uncultured Alphaproteobacteria bacterium | reverse complement strand
CTT
This sequence comes from uncultured Alphaproteobacteria bacterium, assembly GCA_964012455.1. Classification (GTDB taxonomy): domain Bacteria; phylum Pseudomonadota; class Alphaproteobacteria; order UBA8366; family UBA8366; genus UBA6544. Next base: position 3,249 of record CAXGSZ010000416.1, on the reverse strand, counting down.
CGGCGGTGTTCGCTCCGTTCAGCGGAGCGCTAACGAAGTGTTTGTGACCGATCAGGCTGGAAGCAAGAAGGTTTACGACTACGTTGTGTTCGCGACGCATGCAGATGAAGCAGTCGCGATGATCTCTGATTGTGACGAACGAGAGCAAAGCCTTCTTGGAAAATGGCGCTACACATCGAACCGCGCGGTGCTGCACAGCGACCCATCATTGATGCCAAAACGCCGCCACGTATGGTCGAGCTGGAATTTTATCGGCGACCCCGGCGCCGATGGCGGAGACCGTCTCTGCGTGACGTACTGGATGAATCACCTGCAATCCTTGAAGGATGACGTGCCACTTTTCTTAACCTTAAACCCGGTCCGTGAGCCCTCGGAGATGTTTATTATCCGCGAGTTCGACTATGCGCATCCGTTCTTCAATACGGAAGCGCTCGCAACACAATCACATTTGTGGTCGTTGCAGGGGCATCGTAATACCTGGTACTGCGGAAGCTATTTCGGTGCTGGTTTCCACGAAGACGCCCTGCAATCCGGCCTCGTGGTCGGCGAACAGCTGGGCGGCCAGAATCGGCCTTGGGATGTCCCGAATATGAACGATAGACTTCATCTCGGGGAAGGCGTTAGGGCATCCGCCGCATGACGGTCAGCTCTGCAATTTTCAAAGGGCCGGTAATCCACGAACGGATGCGGCCTAAACGCCACCGTTTCCGCTACAACGTATTCACAATGTTGATCGACCTGGATGAGCTTTCGGATCTCGATAAGGGCGGACTTCTATTCGGTCACAATCGGCCCGCGATCCTATCTTTCTTCGATCGGGATCACGGACCGGCGTCTGGCGAAGCTCTGCGCCCATGGGTTGAGGCGCGAATGCGAGACGCGGGATTAGAACCTGACGGCGGCGCCATCCGGTTGCTCTGCTACCCGCGAATTCTTGGATACGTTTTCAATCCGCTGAGCGTCTATTTTTGTTACCGCACAGACGGCGATCTCAGCGCCATTGTTTATGAGGTCTGCAACACTTTCAACGAGAGGCACGCCTATGTAATCCGAGCCTCCAACAGCGGTCCTTCGGTCGTTCGGCAAAGCTGCGATAAGAAAATGTATGTGTCCCCTTTTATTGCAATGGAAACCAGGTATCACTTCCGGATCGTCCCGCCTGCGGATCGCATCAATATTGTGATCCGCCAAGAAGACGAGGAAGGTCTTCTGTTAGCGGCTTCGTTTAGTGGCGATAAGTCGCCATTCAATCGTAGGACGCTTGCTCGATGTCTCGTTGCGTTTCCGTTTTTGACAGTAAAAATTATCGCGGCCATTCATTGGGAAGCTGTTTTGTTGTGGGCGAAAGGTCTCAAGGTCTTTCCCCACACGCCGGCCGCACGCGCGGTCGACAGCAGCATTGGCCAAGCGGACGGAATTTAATCAAGGAAAAAATAGAGATGGAACAGTCAGTTCCCGGAGTCCATCCGGCGATCGAAACGTCAATGAAGAAGATCCGCCTAGCGCCGTTAGAGCGTTTGATGGCGCATTGGTTTGAGCAGCTCACAAAGGGTCAGCTCACGATTAATTTTCCCTCAGGTCATCGGCAGGTTTTCGGTCAAGGAGATTTGTCCCCGCAGGCCTTGCTCGAGATCCATGATCGTCGATTGACCCTAAGGATGCTGTTCTCGGGCGATCTCGGTCTCGCTGAGAGCTATCTAAACGGCGAGTGGGGAACTCCGAACTTATCTGCTTTATTGACTGTCGGCGCGATCAATTTGGATGAATTGTCGGATGCGTTCGAATCTGGGTGGCTCTCTAAGCTTCAAGGCAGGTTCCGTCACGCGTTGCGTGCTAATACCAAGCGCGGCAGTCGGCGGAATATTGCCGCACATTACGATCTCGGTAACGCCTTCTATCGGATGTGGCTCGATCCGACGATGACATATTCGTCGGCCTTGTTCGCCGATGATTTCAACGAACCACTTTCCGTTGCCCAGAAGCGTAAGTATGCGCGATTGGCCGAAGCTTTGGACATTTCGCCCGGCGACCGGGTGCTCGAAATCGGTTGCGGCTGGGGCGGCTTTGCCGAATTTGCCGCCTCGGCATGCCTATGTGAAATCGTTTGTCTCACCCTTTCTACAGAACAAGCCGAATTTGCGCGACGCCGAGTGAAGGATGCCGGTATAGCGGACCGTGTGGACATCCGCTTGCAGGACTACCGCGATGTCGATGGCGTGTTCGACAAAATTGTATCCATCGAAATGTTCGAAGCCGTCGGCATCGACAATTGGCCTGTCTATTTCGATGCCATCCGCGAGAGGTTGAAACCTGGCGGCAAGGCAGCCATTCAAACGATAACGATCGATGGTGAGCGCTTCGATGCTTATCGCCGGAACCCGGACTTCATTCAGCACTATATTTTCCCGGGCGGCGTCTTACCGAGCCCAGCAAAGTTCGTGGGCAACGCAGCGAAGCAAGGCCTGTCTCTTACGGATGAAATTTTCTTTGGTCGATCCTATGCTGAGACCCTGCGTCGTTGGCAGAAAGACTTCGTCCAGGCTTGGCCGGAAATTCGGAAGCTCGGGTTTGATGATCGCTTCCGCCGGATGTGGCTATACTACCTTTGCTATTCCGAAGTGGGCTTCGACACTGGAAAGATTGATGTTGCCCAATTCATTTTAACGCGGCAATGACATCTAGCATGCCGGACGCTCTGAACGTCCGGTTTCTTCTCGCATATGCGCTCCCAGCTTTTGTAATTGCGCTACCGACAATTCCCGTCTTTATCCAAATTCCGTCTCTTTATGGCGTGCAGCTGGGGCTGGGACTTGCAACGACGGGGTATGTCCTCGTCGCCGCCCGTCTGTTCGACACGATCAGCGATCCGATGGTCGGTTTGCTGTGCGATCGGTGGACCATTTTTGGGTTGCGACGAAAGCCGTGGATCGTGGTTGGTGCGATGATAGCAGGCTTGGGGCTTTATAAGATCCTCAACCCGGCCGAAGGTGTTGACTATGGATATCTCCTTATCTGGTCGCTGGTTCTTTACGCCGGTTGGACCATGGTTGCGGTTCCCTATCTGGCTTGGGGTTCGGAGTTGAGTTCAGATTATAACCAGCGAACGCGCATCACCGCGTGGCGCGAAGCCTTTAGTCTACTCGGCATCATCATTGCGGGGATTCTTGGTTCCGTAACCGCTTCTCTTGGTTGGTCCGAGAGAGATTCGATTGGCGCCATCGCGTGGGCGGCAATTGCACTCGGGATCAT
>CAXGSZ010000415.1:0-3262 GCA_964012455.1 uncultured Alphaproteobacteria bacterium | reverse complement strand
TCGCTTGCATTCTGGCGATTGTCCGGTGGTGAGCCGGCAGGCGAAATCAAAGAAGTGAAAGGTGACCTGACCGCGCTCGCCAACGACGCCCGAGCCGGTCTCACCACGCTAATTTCTACATATGCGGATGTCGCGACCCCATACACCGCGGTGCCCAATCCTGCTAAGGCGCCCCGTTTTAACGATTACGAACATCTCGCACGCATCGCCGAATGGGCAGGCGTTCCGGACACCGATACGGCATGAGCGCCGCGGTCGTCATCGATCCGAATGTGGCGCAACGGCGCGCGGCAGATCCGAGCGCCAGCGTTTGGGTGTCGGCGTCGGCGGGAAGCGGCAAGACCAAAGTCCTAACCGACCGCGTCTTGGCATTATTGCTCTCCGGCACTGCGGCACATCGCATACTCTGCCTCACGTTCACCAAGGCGGCCGCAGCGGAAATGGCAAATCGAATCAGCCGCGAACTTGCGATCTGGACAATAGCCGATCCGCAAGACCTGACCGACCGCCTGTCCCGTTTACTTGGGACGGTGCCCAATCTTGCGTTAACCCGGACGGCACGACGGCTGTTCGCGGAAGTACTCGATACGCCAGGTGGACTTAAAATCCAGACGATCCACAGCTTCTGCGAATCGTTGCTCGCGCGATTCCCGGTCGAATCGGGAGTCACTCCGCAGACCCAGGTGATGGATGAACGAAGTGCCGCGGAGTTGATGCGGACGGCGCGGGATGCCGTCCTCATGTCGTCGAAGAATCATCCAATCATTGCGGAAGCTCTCGACGAGGTAACCTCTCACCTGCAGGAAGAGCAATTCACAGAACTAATGGCTGCACTTGCGCGCGATCGCGGCCGCCTCGCAGAATTGCTTCAGCAGTCGCACGGCTTGGCGGGAGCGGAGGATGCCGTGTTCCGCAAGATCGGCGTCTCCCGCAACGCAACTGCCGACAAAAGCATCCGCGCTGCCTGCGAGGCGACTGCATTCAACGTCGACGCCTTGAGACGAGCTGCCCAGGCACTAGCGATCGGTACCGGCAAGAGCGACCGGGCAAGCGCCCGTGCCCTCACCGAATGGCTCGCCGCTCCGCTTGACGCACGCGTTGCAGGATATTCAGCCTATCTCGATGTTTTTCTGCGGAAAGAAGACCGCCAGCCAAGAGCACGGCTCGCTACGAAGAGCGTCCTTGAAGCGTTTCCCGAGGTTGAACAAACAATGCGGGACGAGGCGGAGCGTCTAGCGCGACATTGCGACAACTTGCGCGCCATCGCAAGCGCGCGTGGTACAGCTGCATTGTTGCGGCTTGGCGTAGCGATGCTGGAGGCATACGACGCCGCCAAGCGAACCGAACAGCGACTCGACTATGATGATCTGATCTACCGCACGCGCGATTTGCTGGCCGGCGAGGACATGATGCCATGGGTTCTCTTCAAACTCGACGGTGGCCTCGAGCACATCCTGATTGACGAATCTCAAGATACCAATCCCGAACAGTGGGAGATCGTGCGCGCCATTGCCGAGGAGTTTTTCGCGGGTGAAGACGCCCGAGAGGGCGAAAATCGCACAATTTTCGCGGTCGGTGATAACAAGCAATCGATCTTCAGCTTCCAACGGGCAGACCCGTCTGTAGGTGATAGCCTGCGCCGTTACTTTACCAGCCGCGCTGAATCAGCAGGGCGCGTATGGAGGTCGATTTACCTCGATACATCATTTCGGTCCACCGAGGCTGTACTGGCGGCGGTTGACGCGGTCTTCGCCGAAGGCGTGGCGCGTGAGGGCGTCGTAGCGGAACACGACACGCTCCGACACAACGTGCACCGTACTGGAATTCCTGGCCGGGTCGAACTCTGGCCGCTTGCGGCACCCACAGATGTTCCCGAACTTTTCCCCTGGACGCCTCCTCTGCAGCGGCGACCCGCGGACGATCCGGAAAGCCGCCTCGCCGGCATGCTCGCCGGAAAGATCCGCGACTGGATCGGGCGCGAAGCCTTGCCGTCTCGCGGGCGCACGGTTCGCGCAGGCGACATCATGATTCTCATACGTCGGCGACGCCGGTTTGTGGATCGTCTGGTTAGTGCTCTAAAGGAGCGCGACGTTCCCGTCGCGGGTGTCGATCGCTTGGTTCTCACGGAACAGCTGGCGGTCATGGATCTGATGGCGGTCGGACGCTTCTTATTACTCCCGGACGACGACCTGAACCTGGCAGCGGTTCTGAAAGGCCCGATGATCGGGTTCGATGACGACGATCTCTTCCATCTCGCCTACGAGCGGGGCAAAAGCAGCCTGTGGTCCCGTCTCGTCTCGGCGGCAGAAGAAGATCGTCGCATGGCACGGGCGCACAAATGGCTTTCAAAGCTTCTGTCCCGCGCCGACTTTACGCCACCCTACGAACTGTTTGCGGAAGTCCTGATCCGAGAGTCGATCCCGGGCCACAGCGGACGGCAGGCGATGATCGCCAGGCTTGGCGTGGAGGCTGAGGACCCGATCGACGAGTTCCTGAACCTCGCGCTGTCTTACGAGACGACGTCAACACCCTCGCTTCAAGGCTTTCTGCACTGGATTGGGGCCGAAGAAACGGAAGTGAAGCGCGATCTGGAACAGAGCGACCGCGACGAAGTACGGGTAATGACCGTGCATGGCGCCAAAGGTCTTCAGGCACCGATCGTCATCCTAGCGGATACAGTCGCAGCTCCCGACGGGAGCGGCGCGCGTCCAACCGTGCGATGGTCAGATGGTATTCCCGTTTGGGCGCCGCGCCGGGCCATGGAGGCTGAGACCGCCCGCGCAGCACGTGAACGCGACCGGCAGGCCGAATCCGAGGAATATCACCGCCTGCTCTACGTCGCTCTAACACGGGCAGAAGACAGGCTTTACATTTGCGGTGCCCGTGGCCGGGGCGAACCGCCAGATAATTGCTGGTACAACCTCACCGCCCGAGGACTGGCGCGTTTGGCCGAACCGACGGCCTTCGATTTCACTCAAATCTCCGCGGACGGCTGGACGGGCGTGGGTTACCGTCTTTCAGGGCAGGTTTCGGCCGGGTCCGATTCGGCCATTTCGAGCGTCGACCCATCAACGAAACCGGCACCATTGCCCGACTGGGCGCGCCAATCCGCACCGAGTGAACCGACACCGCCACGGCCGCTCATTCCAACACGCCCGGCGGCCGACGAGCCCGCCGTCCGCTCCCCTGTCAGCGGCAGCGGACCCAACCCATTCCGTCGCGGCCTTCTCGTCCATCGCCTGCTTGAGCTGCTACCCGAAGC
>CAXGSZ010000414.1:0-3269 GCA_964012455.1 uncultured Alphaproteobacteria bacterium | reverse complement strand
GGCATATGAGAACGCCGCTGAGAACGTCATATTGGTCGATCTCGACGGGAATATCAGCGAAGGACCGGGCTTCAATCTCTTCGTCGTCAAAGAAGGGCGGGCCACAACACCCGCAAGCGGCGTGCTGGAAGGGATTACCCGGATGACGGCGCTCGAATTGTGCGGGGAAATCAATGTAGAAGCGTGTCTTGGCGAGGTGAGTGTTGAAATGGCACGAGGGGCCGACGAGGTCTTCATCACATCGACGGCTGGTGGGATCATGCCTGTCTCCCGGATCGACGGCAACGCCGTCGGCGATGGAGCTGTCGGGCCCGTCACGCAGCGGCTTACATCTCTCTATTGGCAAAAGCATAGCGACCCCAATTGGTCCACACCGATCGACTGATGCGCCATTGATTAACAAAGTTGCAAACGATTACATGAGCCCTTGGTGATCGGGCCTGCCTTCAGTGCTAAACAAGGATATGCTTGGCACTAATAGGCGGTGATCCCCGATAAACGGCAGAAGAAGAAAGCGCAGAAATCCGCGACGCGTCAGACAGCACCGAAACTCAAGGCAACGGAACCAGTGTAGAATATCAATCGTAGGGCATTCTTCGGGAATTTTCGAAATTTCACGCTCTAAGGCGCGATAGGGGGCGGGGTTGAATGTTATTTTGTAAAAGAGGTTGATGCAGCGATCTGAGGAGGCGATCTTCTGCGGATCGGCAACGGTGTGCCGGTAGTCGTTCAGGTGAACGGATCCACAATGTCTCGGCTTTGTCACACTGCAGAAGGACGCGCGGGGAGCGGTCTCAAACTACGAATACGGAGGGTTTAAGTTTCTGGTCGCGAACATCCGTAGGGAAAAAGGCCACCACCTTGCGAACGAGCACCGTGCCGGGCATTTGACCCGTTTGTTGTTCGACGTTGCGGGTAAGCGTCGGAGAACGATCGTCGGTCCCAATACCAGCGATTATTTCGAGAGACAGTTTGAAATCTACGTTAAGTCGGCGGCGGCGAAATAGAAGAGCTCAGCGTTATTCGGCCGCTGCTCGGCTTCCGTCTGACGCCAAATCGTTTAGGTAGGCGATAATATCAGAGCTCTCCACGACATCAGCGTATTTGGAGTCGATATCGAAGAGGTTCACCTTGTGTGATAGAGGCGCCCGGTCGGCAACGCAATCTGCTGCGACGATTGGCCTGAAACTACCTGAAATCGCGTCACATGCAGTGGCCCGCACGCAGCCGCTGGTCGAATTACCCACAATGATCGTCGTATCGATGGCAAGACCGCTCAATTGCGATTGCAAATTGGTTCCGTAGAAGGCGCTCGGAAACTTTTTGACCAGAAGGTGGTCGGTCTCTTTGATTGGAAGCCGCGGATCGATGTCCGATCCTTCTGCACCCAGCAGCAGGTTCTGGAGGAGCGGCACTTTCTGTCCGAAAGTCCCTGCATCCGATAGATCCTTATGGTATGCGACAGTCGTGAAGATGACGGGTGCTCCGATCGCGCGCGCCAACTCGTTGATCGCGTTTATCCGCGGGATGTGATCGCTCATTTCGATAAACATCGGCCCGGGTTCCGTGATGCCGCGGCACATGTCGATAACGAGGACTGCGGGTCGACTGCCGAAACCGAGCCGCTCGCTGAATCCGACCCGGTCATAATACTCTTTCTGGCTTTCAATATCGCTCATGGGTTTCTCCGCCTTAGGGGGATTCTGAAGCTTCTAGTCTGCTGCATCTGTCTCCGGCGCGGGCACGTGATTCGCGCCGATACCGCTTTCTATCATGCCTTCAAGGGCGCCTTCTTCCATCTCGATCTGGAGGGCCATATTGATCTTGTTGAACATGCTCGCAAGATTGGCGCGCATCGTAATGGCTACAAGTTCACGGTGGCTAAAATGCTGCGCCATGGCATCGTAAATGTTGTCTCGGATCCCCCACGGCATTTCGATGGCAAGCCTTACATAGTCGCGGACGAGCGTTTCTTTTTCGTCCAAGCCGGGAGGGTTGGGCTCCAGGATGTTTTCTAACGTATCTACGGCCATTCCAAGTTCCACCCCGCGGTTTGAATGATGGACGGTGCAATAAGGGCATTCATTCAGCTTGGAGACGGTGATAACGATAACTTCAACGAGGCGGGGTGGAAGGATGTCATTCGCACGAAAGGCGGCGCCCATGCCAAAGATGTACTCGGCCATCTCCGGACAATGGTAATAGTGCGGTGGCAGGTTGCCGTTTCGCGCAAATGCGGTCTCGAACTCCTTGAAAGACGCGCGAAACGAAGCTGGAATGTCTTGCTTTGAAAGTCTTGGAACCCGGGCCATCTGGCGCTCCTGAGTCGCCTCGTTGAGACAATTGGCAGGCGCCGCGACCTACTCCGCCGCGGAGGCTGCGGAGGGGGTGGCCCCGAAGCCGACGGTGAATCCCAGAAAGGCGGCTGGTAACTCGAGGTCTTCCTGCCAGATCAGCGATTGCATAAACAAATGGAGAGGTTGATCCTGAACCTTTACGAACTTTCCCTTGGGTTCGCTCATCTCGCCATCCTCACTTGAGATCAGACCTGAACGAAAATATCGCCGTCCTCCACCTTCACTTCGAATACCTGGAGCGCATCAGTCACCGGAGCGCATAGAGCCTCGCCAGTCTTGATATTAAACTTACCTTCGTGAAGCGGGCATTCTATTTCCTCGCCTTCCTGAAAACCGTCTACCATCGACGCATAGGCGTGGGTGCAAATATTGCTGGTCGCGTGAAAATCTCCGGCGACGTTATAGATAGCGATATCTTCCTCGCCGACCTGAACCCGGATCGGTTCTTCCTCGACGACATCTCCGGTTGTTGCCACCCGGTGCCAATTTCCCTCGTTCACAATGCTACCTCTCCCCAGTCAAAATCCCGCGGACGCGGTGATTAGGTTGCTTTAAATGCTGGATTTCTAAGTATACCATGACTTGGTCATTTCCAAGTGGCGCACGGCTCCGAGCGCCGAGTAGCCCTGGATATCATGCTTCCGTTTGAGCCCACACCATTCAATCTAATGATCGTAGCGCTCTCGTTTTTAGCGGCCGGTACATCGAAAGGGGTGCTTGGTGTTGGAATACCCCTGATCGCTGTCCCAGCACTAAGCGGCGTCATGCACCCCGCAACGACACTTGCAGTGATTGCGCTGCCAATTTTGCTGTCAAATTTTTGGCAGGCGTTCGAAGGCCGCAGATTTGGCCTTTTGTGTCGACGCTTCTGGCCAGCAATCCCAACAATGATCCTTGGGGGAATTCTCGGGG
>CAXGSZ010000413.1:0-3269 GCA_964012455.1 uncultured Alphaproteobacteria bacterium | reverse complement strand
GAGCGGTTTCCGGAGCGGTTCAAGAACCGTATTTTCACTGAAACTGAGCGTCACAAGTCAGATCGACGCGCCAATCGTGCGGCAAGTTACGCGAAGCGGTTCGCGGCGAAGGAGGCCTGTTCGAAAGCTTTGGGGACTGGGTTTCGGCGCGGCGTTTACTGGCGCGATTTGGGCGTCGTGAACCTGAAGTCAGGAAAACCGACAATGGCCCTGACGGGCGGCGCCAGGGCGCGGCTGGAATCGCTCATCCCGGAGGGGATGGCCCCGCAGATTGATCTGACCATCACGGACGATTTTCCGCTCGCCCAGGCGGTGGTCATTATTTCCGCTGTGTCCAAAGAGTTCGCCGCGGTTACAAAGTAGGCCGATAACCCTGAGAGTGATGGAGCCGGCTTTGGATATGCCGGTACAAAATCGCTGAAATTGGCATTGGAGCAGCTCGAATTCGGGCGTTGCTGCCATATGAGCGAGGTACACAAGAATTTGGAATTGGTAGCAAGCCATGAAATCCGGGGCAACGGACTGGGATGCCTTTTTCGATGGTTACCAGTCCTATGTTGACTGACCCGGCGCCTTCGGCTGCCGTGAATTGGCAACGATATATCCGTCGCGAACAACGGTTTAGGAATTGCCTCCAACAGGCTGCAGACCAACACGACATCCTTCCAGGCGAGTTAGACCCCAAAAGTAACTTCTGAACGGGGATGGGGGCTTGGCCTGTCCATATGTGATGGGTCGGCGCGCATGCATGAGGGACACCTCGCGGTCGAGAGCGAGGTTGGGCGTGGTAGTAGGGTCTCTGTGTGCCTGCCGGATGCGGATTGGCCGCGTTGGCTTGACTAACTGAGGCCTGGCCACCAAATTGGCTCGATTTTTGGACAGAGAGACGGTTGCCGGGCAACTGGTCGATTGCGCAAATGGAATCTAATAACGCCGAGACGCGGAAGAGAAGCGAACCGCAGAGACTCCGCGGACGATTCGCGAACTTTATCGAGCTGGCGCGCACGATCTTCTATGCGGTGCTCATCGCGGTGGGAATTCGAACGCTCGCATACGAGCCGTTCAGCATTCCTTCGGGGTCAATGATTCCGACGCTGTTAATCGGTGATTACCTATTCGTCTCGAAGTTTTCCTATGGTTATAGCCGTCATTCTTTGCCATTTAGCCTAGCGATCTTCGACGGTCGGATATTGGGTAGTGCCCCGGAGCGCGGCGACGTTGCGGTCTTTAAGTATCCGGTCCGAGATAGCAATTTCGAAAAAGACTACATCAAACGAATCGTTGGTTTGCCGGGGGATCGGGTGAAGGTGATCTCCGGCGTCCTGCATATCAATGGTAAGCCCGTCCGTCGGATGAAGATCGGTGAATTTACGTTCGGCGAGAGGCGGTACGGTGCACTGAAGGTCGCGAAGTATATCGAAACGCTACCAAATGGACGGCGCCATGAGTTGATCGAAGCCGAGGGAGATTTCGGCCGCATGGACAATACGCGGGAATGGACGGTACCGCAGGGCCATTACTTCGCAATGGGCGACAACCGGGATAATTCGCTGGATAGCCGGTTTGGCTGGACCGTGCCGGAAGAGAACCTCGTCGGCCGGGCGGAGTTTCTATTTTTTTCAAAACCTCAAGACAGCTGGTTTTTTGAAGTCTGGAACTGGCGTTTCAGCCGCTTTCTCGACAGTATCAAATAGGCCGATGTATTCGCCGCATCGCTCCCGCGTGCAGCGTCGTGTATGTATATCGAATGGATGAGAAAAAAAAGCTAACAGACGCGCTCGGCCACCAATTTATTGATAAGGACCTTATTGCGCAGGCGTTGACCCACCGCAGTGCGGCCTTGCACGAACGCGTCAGTTATGAGCGCTTAGAATTCTTGGGGGATCGCGTGCTCGGCTTCATCGTTGCCGACTTGTTATTGGACGCCTATCCGCAAGAAAAGGAAGGAGCGCTGGCGAAGCGACATGCCGACTTGGTAAGGCGCGAGACGCTTGCGGAAGTGGCGCGCGAAGCGGGGATCGGCGTCTTTATCGCGATGAGTCGTGGTGAAGCCGAATCTGGCGGCAGAGAAAACGATGCGATCCTAGCGGATGTTTGCGAAGCGTTGATCGCCGCATTGTATCGGGACGGTGGTATCGGACCTGCACGGGATTTTATCTCGCGCTTTTGGACTGACCGTCTGCATGCGCCACCGCGCCCGCCTGAGGATGCGAAAACGCGCCTTCAAGAATGGGCACAGGGTCGCGGCCTGGCATTGCCGAACTACAAGACAATCCGTCGGGAGGGGCCAGACCACGCGCCGCACTTCACCGTGACTGTGGGGATCGAGGGCTGGGATGATGCAGAGGGCGGTGGCTCTTCGAAACGGGCGGCGGAACGCGCCGCGGCAGAGGCTATGTTGGCTCGGGTGGGGCTGCGTGACTGATTCCAGCGAAACACGTTGCGGATTTGTCGCGGTCATCGGTGCGCCCAACGCAGGTAAATCGACGCTGATCAATAGACTGGTCGGCGCGAAAGTGTCTATCGTAACCCATAAGGTGCAAACGACACGCATCCGAATCATGGGCATTGCAATGCGTGGGAACGCACAGCTCGTGTTTATCGACACGCCAGGAATATTCGAGCCACGCCGGCGTCTCGACCGCGCGATGGTAGATGCAGCCTGGCGCGGAGCGGCGGACGGCGACCGGATAATGCTGATGGTGGATGCAAAACGTGGTATCGACGACGATACGCGCCGTATTGTGGAAGGGTTGCGGCGCACCAAGCGCGCGGCAATCTTGCTTCTCAACAAGATCGACCTCGTCAAACGGGAATCATTGCTCGCATTGGCTGCGGAATTGAACGAAACGGGCGTCATCGAAGAAATATTCATGATCTCCGCACTCAAGGGCGGCGGTGTGGATGATGTGATGGCCAAATTGGCGGTCACCCTTCCGAAGGGGCCATGGATGTTTCCCGAAGATCAGGTGTCTGATCTTCCGCTGCGGTTAATGGCGGCGGAAGTGACCCGCGAGCAGCTTTTTCTATTGACCCATCAGGAGGTTCCGTACTCGGTCACCGTGGAGACCGATGCATGGGAAGAATTTAAGGACGGAAGCGTCAAAATTGATCAAACTATCTACGTTCAGCGTGATTCACAAAAGGCGATCGTGCTTGGTCGCAAGGGAGCACAGGTGAAGGAGATCGGCGCCGCCGCCCGCAAGGAACTTGGAGAGATGTTTGAAAGAAAGGTTCATCTCTTCATACATGTCAAAGTACGCGACAAA
>CAXGSZ010000412.1:0-3271 GCA_964012455.1 uncultured Alphaproteobacteria bacterium | reverse complement strand
TCCTGGCGCAGCCCGTAGGTCTTTTTATGGCGGGCGATGGACCGATCATGATCGCAATGACCAACAATCGTCTTTTCGCAAGGTTTTGCGAAGAGGTTCTTGAGCGCCCTGAAATTATGGATGATCCGCGATTTGCGGATAACTCGGCACGGGTTGCACATCGGGACGAACTCATTGGTGAACTTAATGCCGTCTTTGGTAAGGATACACGTGCGAATTGGATCGCGAAGATGGCGGCGGCAGGCCTTCCGGCCGGTGAGGTCAGGGATGTCGGGCAGGCGCTGGCATCAGAGGAAACCCGGGCCCGGGAAATGATCGTCGATCAACCACATCCGCGGCTCGGGATGGTACCGGGCATACGGTCGCCGATGACACTAAGCGAGACACCGGTGCGCGATCCAGTGGCTGCACCGGATCTCGGCGCCGATACAGAAGAAGTTCTTCGCGAGATTGCCGGCTACGACTCAGACCAGATTGCGGCGGTGAAAGGAGGCGACTGAATGGAAATCGTACCGACGGGCGCCGCCTTAGGAGCAGATGTTTGGAATGTCGATCTTGCCGATTTGACGGATACGACTTTCGCGGAGACCCATCGGACCTGGCTCGATCATAACGGAGTATTGCGGTTCCCCTGGCAGAGATTGGATGACGATGGCTTTCTCGGTTTCGCCGCGCGGTTTGGTGAAATTGATATGGCGCCGATAAACGCCAATGGTCATTATTGGAAGCCGGAATATCCTCAGCTTGCTGCCATCTCAAACGTCGTTGTGGATGGTAAGCCGGTTGGTAGCCTCGGTTCATATGAGTCGAAATGGCACTCCGACATATCTTATAATAAACTCCCGCCGAGGGCGAGAATTCTATATGCGATCAAGTTGCCGCGCGAGGGTGGCGACACGGGCTTTGCCAGCACGGCAGCTGCATATGACGCGCTGCCCGAGGATATGAAGAAGTGCCTGGCGGGACTCACCTGCAAGCACTATTCATCGCACAACAGTGTAGGGCAGGTCCGTAAGGGCTTCGCTGAGGCGTATGATCAGCGGGAGGACATTCCGGGAGCCGTCCATCCCCTCGTTGCGATTCATCCGGAAACAGGCCGGAAGGTTATCTATCTTGGTCGGCGCGCTCGTGCGTATATCCGTGAACTGCCGCCGGAAGAGAGCGAGGCCCTTCTGGACGAGCTTTATGCACACGTCTTGAAGCCCGAGTTTACCTGGACCCAGAAATGGCGTCATGGAGATGTTGTGCTTTGGGACAATCGCTGTGCGCTTCACCGCAGGGATGCGCTAGAGCCGAATGAACGAAGTCTTCTGCACCGCGCGCAGATCAAGGATGTGGCGCCGATGAGCGCTGCGGCGTAAGTATGGTGGGCATTCCCGGCGGAAAGGGAATTGGTGCCTCGATCCCCCGTTTCGAGGATGCGCGCCTGCTGACGGGCGCGGGCAAATACAGTGATGATTATAACCGGCCGGATCAGGTTTATGCGGCCTTCCTACGTTCGCCTCATGCTCATGCATGGCTTCGTGGGATCGAGATTTCGGCTGCCGCTTCCATGCCGGGTGTGATCGCCGTCCTGACGGGTGCAGATTACGCGGCCGACGGGTTGAACGATATGTTGGCCCAAGGCAATCCCAAAGATGTGGAACTCTCCAATCGCGACGGTGCGCCAATTCAATATCCGCGGATAGAACCGTTGGTGAGGACAAAGGTCCGTCGGGTTGGCGAAGCGATCGTCATGATCGTCGCAAATTTGCCGGAGCAAGCGCGCGATGCGACGGAGCGTGTGAATATTGAATACGATCCACTGCCGTCCATGACGGACCAGTTGAAAGCCCTTACTCCGGATGCGCCGTTGCTGTGGGATGACCTGGAAAGCAACCTTTGTGTGGATGATCAGAAGGGGGACCCGGCAGCGGTGTCGGAAGCCTTTGCGCGTGCAGCGCATGTGGTTCGCATGGATCTCGTAAACAATCGCGTTTCAGGCGTGCCGATGGAACCTCGGTCAGCGGTCGCGGAGTTCAATCCAACGACGGATCGCTACACTCTCTGGGCCGGTGGCCAAGGGGTGAACCGCTTCCAGAGGGAAATCTCAACAGCCTTCGGCTGTCCGGAGGATCGGGTCCGCGTGATCGCTCGCGACGTCGGTGGCGGCTATGGGACGCGGAACTCCTGCTATCCGGAGTTTACGCTCGTGACTTGGGCTGCGAAGCGCGTGGGTCGACCGGTAAAGTGGACCGGCACACGGAGCGAGATGGCGCTCGGCGACTACGCAGGTAGAAATCTCTTCACCGAAGCGGAACTGGCGCTCGATTCCGAAGGTCGTTTCCTGGCCATGCGTACGGTCAACTACGGCAATCTCGGCACGCATGCACTTTCCTTCGTGCCGATCGCGCGCGGGCCGACCGTGACGACCGGAATCTACGACATCCCATCAGCGGACGTTACCACCAAGGCGGTCTGGACGAATACGTCGCCGGTTACCGCTTACCGTGGGGCAGGGCGTCCGGAAGCGATATTTGTGTTGGAGCGGTTAATCGAACGGGCAGCGGTTGAAATGGGAATCGATCGAGCGGAAATCCGCCTCAGGAACCTTATCGAGGATGAGCAGTTTCCTTACACTAATCCGCTTGGTGTTACCTATGACAGCGGCCGCTTTGTTCACGGTATGGAACTCGCACTCGAGCTTTCTGACTGGGCCAGTTTCGAAGCGCGGCGGTCAGAAAGCGATGCTGCGGGAAAACTGCGCGGTATCGGCACGGCGAACTATGTGGAGACTTCGACGGGTTGGCCGTTGGAACGCGCCGTGATGGAGGTAACGCCTGAAGGTCGCGTCGATATGGTTATGGGCTCGCACTCGAGCGGGCAAGGGCATGAAACGACATTTCGTCAGATTGGTGCTTCTCTTTTGGAAGTGCCGTATGAATGTGTCGATTATCGCTATGGTGATACCGATTTCGTCAAAGACGGCTCGGGATCGCACGCTGCGCGCACGATGCGCCTCGCCGGTCATCTCTTCAGCATCACGCGCGACGAGATCGTCGAAAATGGGAAATGCATTGCGGCGCATATTCTGGAATGTGCTGAGGGTGATGTAGAATTCAGCGAAGGCGCCTTCCGTGTTTCCGGGACGGATCGGGCGATGAGCCTGTTCGAGGTGGCCGAGGCCGCAAACGATTCGTCCGCCGACCTTCCGGAATCGTTTAAAGGTCCGCTGCGCGCGACGACATTGATTGATAAGCCGATGCCGGCCTATCCGAATGGATGCCACGTC
>CAXGSZ010000411.1:0-3278 GCA_964012455.1 uncultured Alphaproteobacteria bacterium | reverse complement strand
TGCGCCTGATCGCATGGAGAAAGTTGAATTCTCTCCCGCGACCTTAAAACCGACCTTGCTGCGCCTCATGGCAGAGGAGGTCGGGCATGCGCGGGCAGGGCGCCCGGCGACTATTTGGGCCAAGATGAATTCGCTGGTGGATGGTGAAGTGATCGACATGCTCTATGCCGCCAGCGGCGCAGGGGTGAAAATAGAATTGTTCATCCGGGGCATCTGCTGTCTGCGCCCCGGCATTCCCGGCCTGTCCGAGAATATTCGTGTCAAGAGCATTGTCGGCCGCTTCCTGGAGCACAGCCGCATCGTATGCTTTGGCGCGGGCCATGACCTGCCGTCCGCCAATTGTAAGGTGTACCTTTCTTCCGCCGACTGGATGCCGCGCAATTTGCATCGCAGGGTTGAAACATTCATCCCTATAGAGAATCCGACTGTGAAAAAGCAGATCGTCGAACAAATTATGGTTGCTAACCGAAACGACATCGCGCAGAGTTGGAAAATGGAGCCGGATGGTTCATTCCAACGGGTTTCCACGGAAGTCGGAGACTTCTCCGCGCATACCTACTTCATGACCAATCCAAGCCTTTCCGGTCGTGGCCGAGCCCTCGAGAAATGCCGCCCTATGATGCCGTCGGCGCTACGCCGGAAGTGACTTGATGCCCGGCCGCATGACAACTAAGAAAGCCGGAAAACGCAAGGGACCTGTCGCCGTAATTGATATCGGATCAAACTCGATCCGCCTTGTTGTTTACGATGGCGTGAAACGGGCACCGCTGCCGGTCTTCAATGAAAAAGTCATCTGTGGTCTTGGAAGGAATATCGACGACTCAGGCCTGATGTCCCAGGAAAGCATTAATCTTGCCGTTGATTGCCTGCACCGGTTTGTGGCGCTTACCAAATCAATGGGTGTGCGGCGAGTGCAAGCGGTCGCGACCGCTGCGGTTAGGGATGCATCAAACGGCGCGGCCTTTGTCGATCGCCTGAAGCATGAATGCGATCTCGACGTAAAGGTTCTGAGCGGGGGACGGGAGGCCGCGTTGTCCGGTTACGGCGTTCTGTCGGCGATACCCAATGCGGCGGGTGTGATGGGTGACCTTGGCGGTGGTAGCGTTGAGTTGGTGCGCCTCGGCGAATGCAGGCTGCATCAACGCGCGACATTGCCAATTGGTGCGTTGCGGGGTTTGCGCGCCGGCAAGGTCGGCGAAGAAGCCTCGAATCGGTTTATCGATACGCACCTTACGCAGACCGGTTGGCTGAATGAGGCCAAGGGTCAGAGCTTTTACGCCGTAGGTGGTGCGTGGCGCTCGCTCGCGCGAATTCATATGGACCAGGTTCGGTACCCGATTCACGTCATCCATCAATACGCCTTGGGCGCGCCGGAGGCGCTCGATTTTGCACGTGTTGTCGGGAATCTCAGCCGAACGACTTTGGAAGGCGTAAAAGGGCTCAGTCGGCAGCGAATTGATTCCGTGCCCTATGCTGCACGTCTGCTGGAACGGTTGATTGGGGAGACCGAAGTCGAGCGCATCGTGTTCTGTGCTTACGGCCTGCGAGAAGGGTGTCTTTATGATCGCCTCTCGCGAAAACGAAAGAGCGAAGACCCATTGTTTGCGATGACCCGCGAAGTGGGTGGCCGTGCGGGTCGGGCGACTTCGGACGGCAAGATGCTTGCCGATTGGATTGCGCCTGTCTTCGGTACAGAGGTGGCGGCCTCGCAGCGGTTGCGCCATGCCGCTGCCAATCTCGCAGATATCGGGTGGTCGGAACATCCGGACTATCGCGCGGAACAAGTCTTTTTGCGGATTCTCCGGATGCCGCTTGTGGGCGTTGACCATGGGGACAGGGCAATGTTGGCGCTGGCGGTCGCGTCCCGACATAGCGCCGTGGATAAGATTGTGCGCCGTTGGCGGATCAATCAGTTGCTGCCCGGCGGACACATCGCGCAGGCGCGGTCGGTCGGCCTTGCGATGCGCCTCGCGTACACGCTGACAGGCGGTGCAATTGGTCTGTTGGAGACAAGCCGGCTCGCGCGGGATGGTGATCGTCTTTTACTGATATTACCGTCGCTTGCGGATATTCTGGTGGGCGATGTCGTCGAACGCCGGTTGCGAGCGCTCGCGAAGTCGCTTCACTGCGAGTACGAAGTTGTCTTTGTCGAAGAGGCGCGACCCCAGGTGGCTGCCGGCTAGGCCGCTCTATTCCACACGCATGCGCGTTTCATGACGGATAAACGTTGTCCGTTTCCCGTTCTGATCCCGATAGAGATGGAATACGCCGCGGTATTCGCCTGTCGGCCAAGCGGGTCTTTTGGCGATCTTACGGCCAAGTAGTTGGAAACTGACCGGAGCGTCCTTTTCGGAGACGATGCGGTTTTCCGCAAAGACGTTTCCCGATGGCGCGAAGATGCGCATCTCGTAGACATCTCCGAACCGTAAACCAGCGAAATCGACGTGAAAGACGAGATTTGGGGCCTTTCGCGAGAGCCTTTCGGAGACGTGCAGACGGTATAATAAAGCCTCACGGCTAAGCGGCATGTCGGCAAATCCGGTAGCGATGATAAAGCGTTCCTGATAGTTCAGGGCCTTTAGGGCCTCATCGGTCCACATAGGCCGTTTCAAGCCTTTGCAATCGCTTGGATTATCGGGTCCGAGGAAGGGATCGACGACCGTGCCGCGCTTGGCCACCTCGAAGTGCAGGTGCGGAAATTCGGTCATCCCCGACAATCCGACAAGACCGAGCCGTTGTCCCGTCACAACGCTGTCTCCAGTTTTTACGGCTACACTGCCGCGGCGCATATGGCCATATAGGGTGCGCCAGCCATCGCCGTGATCAATGATCACATGGTTGCCGGCGCCCCGCCTGAAGGCCAGTTTGCGACCAAACAGGCTCATGTGAACGTCACGCATACCGTCACGGACATGAACGACTTTGCCAGCGGTTGCCGCGAGCACGTCAATACCGCGGTCCATAAGGTCGAGGGTGCGCAACCGGAAGTCTGTGCCTTTGTGGCCATTATATGTGTTAATACCGCAGGCGCGATCCCGAATGCCAAGACTAGGGTCGAGATCGACATAGGATTGGATGTAGCACTCTTGCGGGAAGGCGCATTTAACCGGCAGGCTCAGGGCGGGTTCATTGGCCTGAGCCGCTTCTGGCGTTTGTGCCGACGCCCAGAGCAATCCCAACAAAAATCCAAATGCGATGGCTCGCACGGCGGCTCAATCCGCGTGGGAGCTCGAAAGCTCGATGATGCTGATCTTTTTTCCTGCCGCTGTAAGGCCAAG
>CAXGSZ010000410.1:0-3286 GCA_964012455.1 uncultured Alphaproteobacteria bacterium | reverse complement strand
GTGGCACCGCGTGGAACTGAAAGACATCGACATAGTCGGTATCAAGCTTGCGCAGAGAGGTCTCCAGACTGGCGATGACATCCGCTACAGGAATGAGTTTCATGCCCTCACGGATCGCCGCCTTTGTAGCGACGTGTATCTGGTCGCGTGGAACGGCCTTGATGGCCTTGCCGACAATTTCTTCGGTACCGTAGACGGCGGCTGTATCGAGATAATTGACGCCGATATCCATCGCGACCTGCACGAGACGAACAGACTGCTCTGTCGGCAAGCCACGGGCCATACCAAGACGGCTCCCGCCGCCGCAGCCGAGGCCTGCGACACTGATTTTCAGACCTGTCGACCCTAACGTCGTATATTCCACAGCAAATCCCTTTCGAATCGTGATCCCCACAGCGCGGACCGTTGAGAGCGGCCCACGCGAGCAGATAGGAAACCGTTAAACAGGTTAGCCCTAGTGATCCTCATTATCGCCCGGCGTTGCCGACAGGGACTTCGGAGCAGGAACCGCCAATATGATAACGGCGGCGACAAGTTCGAAACCAGCGGCAATCATCAGAACCGACCCATAACTCCCGAAATGCGAAACGAGGACGCCATATAGCGCCGGACCAAAGGCCGAGCAAAACTGAATAACCGCACCCGCGGTGCCAAAAGTTGCACCAAAAGCATCCGCACCGAATTCCCTTCTGACGACAATGGGTGGCAGTGTCGTGATCTGGCCAAGACAGAATCCATACACCAGACTTCCCGTGATCAATACGGGAACCACCGGAAACATCGCGATGGCGCCCAGCGCGAACACTTGAACCCCAAAAATTCCGGCTGAATAGTGCCGAGGATCGACCCGGTCGACGACACGCGCGAGCAGTAAGCGACCGAGTAGACCGGCTGCGCCAGTACCACCGACAACCCAACCCGCACCGGCGCTACCAACAGAGGGCAGGGCCAAGGCATATTGATGTGCCAGGAACCCGATCTGCACGATCAGCCCGAACGAAAACGCCACGACGACGCTCCAAAGACGCCCGTTTTCTTGCGTGGCAGAAATTGACGCGGCCGAATCGCCGACGGACGTCTTGGAGAACACCAATTCTGGATCGCCATCCCGGGACAGACCCACCTCTTCCGGGCTGCGAAACCGCAGGACGGTGAGGATCAGAGGGACAAGCACGATGATCATGGCCACCCCCGCGACCCCGGTAGCCGTGGCGAAACCCCAAATAACGATAGCGGTTACCAGTAGGGGTACGATGGACATGGCGCCGACGCTGGCGCCGATCATCGCCAGTGCAATGCTGCGTCCCTGATGACGTTCGAACCAAGGCACTATCGTTGCACTGAGCCCGGTGACCGACATCGTGGCGTAACCAAGCCCCATGCACACGAACGCGCCAAAGACCTGCCATATCGAATTAAGCTGCCCGATGGCGATCACGCCAAAAGCCAGCAGCAGCACACCAGCTGAGATCACTGGTCCTGGACCCAGCCTATCAATCGCTCGGCCGACGAGCGGCAGAACCACAGCAGCCGTCAGGAAGAAGACTGTTACTGCGATGGAGACAGTGGAAACCGGCCACGCTCGGGCGGTCGTCAATTCACCC
Organism: uncultured Alphaproteobacteria bacterium; assembly: GCA_964012455.1. Lineage (GTDB taxonomy): Bacteria > Pseudomonadota > Alphaproteobacteria > UBA8366 > UBA8366 > UBA6544. The sequence continues at coordinate 1,682 of CAXGSZ010000410.1, read as the reverse complement.
AGATAGACACTGGAGCCAAAGACCCCCAATCCCCAGGTAAACGTCGCCGCGACAAAGCAAACACAAACGACGCGCCATCCATAGAAAAATTTACCCAGCAACACCGGGCTTCGCCTCCAGCGGTTCAGGCTTAAGCGTATTAACTGCGTTGGCCATCGAAACGTATCAGTCCAGCCTCACAAAAGGCTCCATCCGCCCCCAATCTAGAGCGATCCCCTCAAAGACAAGGGGCGGACCTATAAGGTCTGCTCCAGGCGTTTCCGGAATTACGACTTCCAGGATTGTTTCGTCGGCACACCGTGAGGATGGACGCGTACCATCGTTGCGTGAAACAACGTCGAAACGATTGAGGCTCATCTCCTTGTCCCACGCAGAGACAAAATTGGCGACGAACTTCTCCACCGAGTTCGCGCAGCCGTACACCACGGTCAACGCCCGCAGCTCGGAATTCGAGCCGAAGATCAAGTCGACCCGTGTGCCGGTATACTTGACTCCACCGACCGCGCGGCCGCGGCCCTTGAACACCACGCCGTCATCCGAAGCCGCCTTCCACGTAACGCCGATATCCAGCAGGTGGACGAAGAAGTCGTTCGTCAGCTGGCCGGGACGCTCGGTGTAAACACCGTTCTGGGTGACGCCAACATTGGTGTTGAGGGCGCGCATGCCGCCGACCAGCAGCTCCTCCGCGGAGACCGCGAACTCGGTGCATTCATAGTTCCGGAACCCATCCGCCGCCGGCTCAAGGTGGTCGAACGATTCGACATCTGTCTGCTCCTGGGACGCCTCCATGCGACTGGGTGTGAAGGGCACCTCGACGTCATGCCCGGCTGCCTTAGCCGCAGCTTTTACCGCAGCACAGCCACCAAGCACGATAAAATCAGCGAGGGAGACCGTTTTGTCGCCTACTTGGGCGTAATTGAAGACCGTCTCAATCCTTTCGAGCACAACCAGAACCTTCCCGAGCTATACCGCCTGGTTGACCGCCTAGCCCTTTTGAGGCGCCAGGCGGACAAGCGCACCATTGGGACCACCCCACATGTCGGAAACCGCGAAAGGTCGACGTGGACGCCCAAGCATTTGTGACCAGCTTTGAAGTCGACAGGCCTGACTTAAGAATTTACGCTTTCAAGGCAGCCGTATCACCAGCATCGATCAAATCGTGATCGACCGCCGGGATGGGGTCCTGTAAGATAACATCTTCCGCAGGTAGTTCCTTGCCGAGATAACGTGCCTCTGGACCCACATCGCGATGAGGCAGTTTGGAAAAGGCACGGGCATAAGCATCCGTAAGTTGATCCGGGTTTTCGTGGAAGCACCGCGAGATCGGCTCGTAGATCGGATCCATCCGAGTCGCCATGTCCGCCGTCACCATCATCGGGGCGTGACGGGTTTACGGATCGTGTGAATCCGGCACTGAGTCAGAGCCGGCATCTTTGTTCGGACGCAATTGATGCGCGCCAGCGGGGCTCCTCGTCACCTCCCACTCATAGTCGAAATAGCCGTTGTCCCACTGGATAGGATTAGGCGCCCAGGTACCTTCAATGCCACCGGTGAGCGTGCGTCGTCTCACCCGGCCTGATCGAGGTCGGGGACGCAGTTGCCCTTTTGCCTTAGATCATCCTGACAGGCGGATCAATCGTCGCCGATAGCGCTTCCCGCCTTGGATTCTTCTTCTTTGGATT
>CAXGSZ010000409.1:0-3289 GCA_964012455.1 uncultured Alphaproteobacteria bacterium | reverse complement strand
GCAAGCGCGATTGTGATCAACGCAAGGGCCGAAGCCTCCTGCCAGCCGACCGTTTCGCCGAGGACGATCACGCTGGAAGTGATGCCAACCATTGGCGTTGGCAATAGGCTAAGTGTTGCGATCGGCGCCGGTATCAGTTCGAGCAACTTCAGCCAGAGTACGAACCCTATCATATTGCCGATCAGAACCGTATACGCGACGGCGCCGACCCCGTAGAACGTGAAATCCTCGAATGGGTCGAGGTCGAAAACGACCGCCAGCACGAGTAGCGGCAGGCCGCCGAGCACCATTTGCCATCCCGCGAGCACGATCAATGGCGTTCGCCAGGCTCTTTTCTGCAGATTGGCGCCAGTAGCGAAGCAGGTGGCGGCGACGAGCATGGCAAGAACACCAAAGGGGTTCTCGCCAAACGCCGCAAAATCGTGCGCCAAGAGGACCGCGACGGCGCCCATTCCGCAGGCGAGGCCGAAGACCCGACGCGGCGACAGCCGGTCGCGTCCGATCACTAAGGCGATAAGGAAGGCGAATAACGGATGGGTATAAGCGAGGATTGTGGCCCGGCCGGCAGTCAACATGTCGAGGCCGAGACCCGAGAAATAAAACCAACCGGTGACATTAAAAAGGCCGCACAGGAAGGCGATACCGATCTCCTCGCGGAACAGGAGTAGGCGATGGCCCATGAAGGCGGCGACGGCCAAGACCCCGATCCCACTGAAAATCGCGGTCATCCAGCGAAAAGTCAGGATCGGGAGTTCGATAACGCCATATTTCATAATCGGCCAGCCCGACCCGAAGGCGAGGGTGATCAGGACGAGCAGTAATATCGCTTTCTTTGGTATGCCGGAATTTTTCGAATCGTCGGTCACGCGGGCCTCGCAGCAGACTGCGCGCCGCACTATAGAGATGGAAAATTACACGGCAACCGCGCCACAGTTTTGCCCAGGCCTTGTCGTGGGTGACAACCGACATTCCGAGCACGATGTCGAAATGTCCAATATAGGCATCCTTGTCCGGTGCGCCGGTCGCCGGATGGAACGCAGAAAATTGTTTTCGTTCAATGGCTCGCCGGCGAAATACATCTGCATGGTCCATTTGCTGCCACTTGGTGGGAAAACGGCAAAGTGAATGTGCGGTGGGCGCACCCAGGCCGCGCTGTCCGGATATCGGGCGGGTTTGATCGAGCGGAACCGATACGCGCCATCCTCGCCGCTTAGAAAATGCCCGAAGCCGAGAAAATTCGGATCGAGCTTCAGGTTCGTGTTTTCGTGGCGCGGGTGACCGTATCGGCCGTATGCATTGTCCTGCCAGATTTCCACCCTGGCACCCTTGATTGGTTTACCGGTTTGATAGCGAATGCGTCCGGCGAAATAGATGATGTCCTCGCCGGTGGGTTGTTCTTACCGTCCCAGTGCAGCAAGTCGTTGTCTGCCAACATCGGTTTGAAGGGGTGATAGAACTGATCGGCGGGCTGTCTTGAGTTTTCCGCGTTACAGGCCGCGGCGACATCGCGCCACGTCAGCTTGGCGGCACCAGCTGCTCCTGCTCTGACCGTTAGTCGGCGTATTGATATCTCGTTTCTCGTCGTTTCTTTCGCATCTGTAGCGGTTTATCCTGCATGCATATTTAGTCTAACTGGACGGATCCTGCAGTGCCCACCGATCTCGCGCTATTGTGAAGTCGGGCCTGGGTGCCACGTCGAACGGATGCGAAAATGAAGCTCGAATCGATCGGTAATCTGGGACATCGTTTGATGCTCGCGCGGACACTTCCGCCTCGCCTTGTTCTTGCCAAGATCGCAAAACGACTGCCGTGGTCGAACCGCCGGTCCGTACGCGTCGCTGAAATAATGCATTCCCCGAGAGATCTTCGTCCAGACCGTTTGCTGGAATTCTATCTCATACAGGAGGCGCTGCTGTCGGAGCGTAATGGCCGGTCGCCAATCGATTTCCGTGGGCGCAATGTGATTGAGATCGGCCCCGGCCCACTTGCAGGTTGGGGCCCCATGGCTATCTTTCGGGGTGCCGAACGCGTCTACGGTGTAGATCCGGATTGGGTCGATGGCGCATTTTTCCATCCGGCGGTCGAAACCGCCTACCTGCGGCCCCATCATACGGCTCTAACGGAGGCCTTCGGTGCTCTCATGCCATATGAGGAATTTTGCACCCGACTGGCCGACAAATTGACTGTCGAGGCGCGTGGACTGGAGGGAGCGCAGCCGGAATTTATTGCCGATATTGTTATTTCCAATTCTTGCCTGGAGCATATTGTCAGCCTCGACGTTGCACTCATGGCCTTGGCCGCGCTGTGCGCGCCCGGCGCGCGATTCATGCATCTGGTTAATTTCGGCAATCACAGGGATCCGCTATCTCCGTTTTCAACAATTTACGAGATGCCGCCGTCTGACTACCGGAGTCGCTATGGCGATCATATCAATCTGTGGAGACCTTCTGACGTGCGCGCGGCCTTTGCCGCGGCGGGCATAGAAGCCGAGATGGCGATCGTTGATCAGCCGCTTGGAAAAGTTGCAGACGTCGATGTCCACACCCATTGGAAGGATCGATATTCGACGGAAGAACTGGCAGTCCGGACTGCGCTGTTTTGTGAGCCAATCAATGGGGGTGAGAAGTGAGCCGGGGCGGAGGACGCGCTGTATTGTTCGAGTTCATCAGGGTTGGTGCTTACGTCAAAGTCATTGCGGTCGACGAGCGCACCGGCATAGAAGTGTCGATTGTTGGCGACCCGACCCGTAGTAGCGACTACCTTGAACGCGTCGCGATGCAAAAACTTAGGCGGGTCCTGGAAAAGCAAAGTTCTGAATCCAATTCTGGCAAATATTAAGTGAAAAAGAAAAACGCCGGCGCAAGCGCCGGCATCTTCGCCGAATTTATCGATCGATAATTGCCTAAGCAGCGTCGGATCGTCCCAGGCCTATCTTCTTTGCAAAGGCGGAGCGTTGTTTGGAGTAGTTCGGCGCAACCATGGGGTAATCCGTCGGCAATCCCCATTTCGCGCGGTATTCGTCTGGCGTTAATCCGTAAACGGTCCTCAGGTGGCGTTTTAACATCTTCAATTTCTTGCCGTCTTCGAGACAGATGATGTAGTCCGGTGTCACCGAGCGTCGGACCGAAACAGCCGCTTTCTGAGCATGGCCGTTTACCGCCGCTCCATTCTTGCCATTGACTCGGTTCAAGGTGCCGTAGACCGTGTTGATAACGTCGGAGAGCTGCGTCGCTGGTAGCGAGTTGTTCCCGACATAGGCCGCAACGACTTCTGCCGTCATCCGGAGAAT
>CAXGSZ010000408.1:0-3291 GCA_964012455.1 uncultured Alphaproteobacteria bacterium | reverse complement strand
GGCCGAAAGCCAGCACCAGGTGAAAGCCATCGATTGCTTCGATAAACTGGCGCTGCATCTTTGCCTTTGGCCTATCACGCCGAACATATCGGTGATCCCAAGCCTCTAGAAGCTATCCGCCTGGTCCCATTTCTCAAGGCCTGGCATCAGTATGCACTGCATGGGCGTCGCTTTGTTTGACGGAACGGCTAGTAAACTTCTTAGGCATTTAGACCTCTTGCGGTTTCTTGAAATTGCCGAAAACAAAAATTGCAGCCAAACGGGTTGCATAGAATTTGACATGGCGTGGGGCAAGGTTTCGTGCGCGCCGGCAATTTGTCTTGAGGGTCGGCAACTACTCCACAGGTGAAGGGCAACGGACCGTCAGCCTATCCCGCTACCCGCTTTACGGTAAAGGTCCAGACAGCCGGAACGCGGCGCATCAAAACAAATCGAGCTGACCTCCCGCCCGGGGTGGCCTGCGGAACTGTTTGAGATCAAGGTCGAGCACGCGCTTATCCAATCCGTATTTCCGAAGCGCGAGCTTGAACCTCTGAAGAAGCAAATCAGCGTATGGTCCAGATCCGGCGGCCCTTTGACCCCATCTGGAATCGTACATCGCGCCGCCGCGTGTCTGTTTGACTAGATTGATGACATGAGCTGCCTTATCTGGAAAATGTGTCTCGAGCCATTCCCTAAAAAGATCGGTAATTTCCAGCGGCAAGCGCAACATGACATATCCCGCACCTTTCGCCCCGGCACGCGCGGCGGACTCCAAAATCTTCTCAAGCTCCATATCGTTGAGTGCCGGGATCATCGGCGCGGCAAGCACGCCGGTGGGAATTCCCAAAGCGGATAAAGAGCCGATTGCGGCAAGTCGCTTCGGCGGTGTCGGCGCTCGGGGCTCTAACTTTCGGGCAAGATCGCGATCAAGCGTAGTGACGGAGAGGGTTACCACCGCCATTCCCTTGGCAGCCATCGGCCCGATGATGTCTGCGTCTCTCAACACAAGGTCTGATTTAGTGACGATGCCGAATGGGTGATTATATTCCGCTAAAACTCCCAGAATTCGGCGCGTAAGGTGCTGCTCGCGTTCGACGGGTTGATAGGGGTCCGTATTGGTGCCCAACGCCATAACATCCGGGCGATACTTCGGATCATCCAACTCCTTGCGCAGACGCTCCGCAGCATCGGGTTTATAGAAGAGCCGCGTTTCGAAATCGAGGCCTGGTGACAATCCATAATAGGCATGTGTCGGCCGCGCAAAGCAGTAACTGCACCCATGCTCGCATCCACGATACGGATTGATCGAACGGTCAAACGGAACGTCCGGCGAATTGTTCCGTGCAATCACCGTGCGCGCGGAATCAACGGAGAGGGTGGTCGGAACGCGTTCCGGTTCGTCGCTCTCAAGCGACCAACCATCATCGATCTCGAAACGGTCCGTCGTCTCGAAGCGTCCGACGCGATTGCTAACCGCGCCTCGGCCCTTGCGGGCCCGTTCTGGTAGTTGCCAATCCATTTTGCGATTTTATAGAACAAAACACGAACATTCAATTGCTGATCATAAGGTCCGCACACTCCAATCTGTGACTTCAGCGTGCTACAACCCACGTAATGGCTGAATTAAGCATCATCATTCCAACGTTTAATGCGATACCGGTGCTCGGTCCGACGCTTGCCGCCCTGGCGCAAATAGAAGCTGTTGGCCTGGTTAAGGAAGTTGTCATCTCAGACGGTGGATCCACAGACGATACAGCCACCGCTGCGCGAGAAACGGGCGCAATCGTGATCGAAACGGAGCGTGGTCGGGGACCCCAGCTGCAAGCAGGCGCCGACACAGCGACCGGTGACTGGCTCCTGTTCCTACACGCTGACACGGTGCTGGCGGCTGGCTGGGCCGATGTTGTCCGCGCGTTTATAGCCCGGCCAGCCGCCAACGAGCAGGCAGGATATTTCACCTTCGTGCTCGACGACTCATCATCACAAGCGCGCCGCATCGAATGTCTTGTCCGCTGGCGCAATCGGGTTTTTGCGTTGCCCTATGGCGATCAGGGATTGCTACTGCATAGATCGCTTTTCCGGCGTATTGGCGGATATCGCTACTATTCATTGATGGAGGACGTCGATATCGTCCACCGGCTTGGCAGGCGACGACTGAGACTACTTGACGGGGAGGCAATCACCTCAGCCGCGCGGTATCGCGCCAATGGGTATTGGCGGCGCCCGGTACGGAACCTGTTCTGCCTTGGACTTTACTATCTCGGCATATCACCCGAGAGGATCCGGCGAATATACGAATGAGACAACGACAACTTATCGTCTTCGCCAAGCCACCGCGGATCGGCCGCGCGAAGCGCCGACTTGCCGCAGACATTGGCGAAACAGAAGCGATCCGGTTTTATCGGTCCACCTTGGCGGCGACGCTCCGGCGTCTCGGTGGAGAACCCCACTGGCGCACCTGGCTGTTCGTCGACAAAGGTGACGCCCGGTGGCCAAGAGGAATATCGCGGCAACGGCAACCATCTGGAAATCTCGGAACCCGGATGGAGAAAGCTCTGCGATCAATGCCACCAGGGCCCGTGGTGCTTATTGGTTCCGATATTCCGGATACCCGCCCAGACGACGTGCGCGCCGCATTTCGCATCCTCGAAGACAGGCGCGCCGTCTTCGGTCCCGCGACAGATGGCGGCTACTGGTTGGTTGGTCTGGCGCATGCACGAGCGGCGCCCGGGCTATTCGAGAGCGTTCGATGGTCGAGTGAAAATGCACTCGCGGATACGCTCCGCAATATCTCTGGACCGCGCGGCTACCGCCTCGCACCGGTGCGCGAAGATGTCGATGACGGAGCCGCCTTCCTCCGTTGGCGCGAAAAATCGGACCGCTCGCAGCCACGGCGATTGGTCTTCGACAGACGGCGCGGCTCACACGATGAAAGCCGCGTCATTGTTATGGAGCAGATGTATAAGCGCTACCCTAGCTGAGAAAGCCAAATCGTTCGATCCTTTGCATACCGGTTCCGGCGTCTTCGTTGTCGCTAACGTATTCGACGCCGGTACGACACGAATCGTCGCCGGCCTTGGATTTGAGACCGTCGCAACCCCGAGCGGCGGTTTCGCAGCGACGCTTGGATGAAAGGATGGTCAAATTACCCGCGAAGAAGCCCTGTCGCATTCGCGTGCGGTGGTCGAGGCGACCGATCTGCCAACATCGGCCGATCTTGAGAACGGTTTCGGCGACACGCCGGAGACCGTTGCGGAAACCGTGCGCGGGGCGCTTCAAGCCGGCCTCGTCGGGTGCACGATCGAAGAC
>CAXGSZ010000407.1:0-3307 GCA_964012455.1 uncultured Alphaproteobacteria bacterium | reverse complement strand
ACAAGTATCCGGCGTCCTCGGCAGTCGATATCATCCAATGTCTTAAACATGCGGATTCCCTAAAACATTTCGGTAACGAACTACCCGATTTGCCGTCGGGCGGCAATGCACTCCCTTGATCGGCACCATCTCAAGCCACACAATCGGCAATGGGAAGGATAGAGGCTCATGTCGACGCCCATCGACCGATGGTACTATCAAACGACTCACGGCGTTCGTACAGCTTGGTTCTCTGCGCATTACGCGGCGGCGATGCGGCTTGCACCGAAGCTCGACGAGACATTTGATGGTTCGCTTCCCAGCTGGCGGGCAATTTACAGCGATTTGCGCGGCTTGCTGGAACGCGATTGGCAGAATATGCGGGATGGGCTCTATCCGGCCCCGGAAACGGCTGGTACCGATCTCGCGCGTTCAGTGCGGCGCTCTCTGGCGTTCTTTCGCGACCTGGGTGATGTCAATCGGCGCCGCGTGAACGGTATTGCCGACGAAGTCAACGCGGCACCACTGAAAGGTTGCTATCCGCGGTACTACCTACAAAATTTTCACTATCAAAGCGGCGGCTATCTCACGGAAGGGTCCGCGGAGCTTTACGACCATCAGGTCGAAGTATTATTTGTCGGCGGTGCGGACGCAATGCGGCGGCAGGCGCTGGCTGGGCTCGCCCGGTTCCTGCGCGGTCCGGAGGGAAGGAAGGCTTGTCATCTCGATATCGCCTGTGGCACTGGCCGTTTTTTGACCATGTTGAAACAGGCGCGGCCTCGCCAGCGCGTGGTCGGTCTTGATCTGAGCGCGCCCTACCTGCGGAAAGCAGAACGGACGCTGCGAGCCTGGTCGCGCACGTTTCTGCTACAGGCTAATGCCGAGCAGATTCCGTATTCCGACGAAAGTTTCGAGACACTGAGTTGCATCTTTCTGTTTCATGAGCTCCCACGGAAGGTCCGCATCCAGGTTGCACGGGAGATGGCGCGCCTGCTCAAGCCGGGCGGACGGTTGTTCTTTCTCGATTCGATTCAGCTCGGCGACCACCCGGCATTCGATACATTGCTCACCCGGTTTCCCGTCGCCTTTCACGAACCGTTCTTCGACGATTTCATTCGGGCCGACTTAGCCGCGTTGTTTGAGGCATCGGGATTGCGCGTTGTTGAATGGGAGCGAGCATTTTTTTCCAAACTCCTGATCCTAGAAAAATCCGGCGCATCGGAGATGTAACCCCGGGGGCGTTACATCAAGGTCCAGCTGCCGTCGCGCGCCTGACAGGCAACACCTGTGTATTCCAGAGTTCGGCCACGCACCGTCAGCTGATTGTGGAATTCACGACACTGCGCACCGGTTTGCCGGTGCGTACCTTCCCGCCAGGGCATAATGCTTCCGTAATTGCCCGAAGACGGATTGGACCAACGAATTCGCTTGCCGAGCGGCGCACGTTGAACGGTTTCGGCGGCCAGTCGCCAGCGGCCGCAGGTGCGTCCCAAATAGTAGCTCCCAGCACTGCCGCGACGGCGGCGGGTAAGAGATGGAGGCGACAGACGTTTCACAAACGTGAAATTTTCAGATTCCTTTCCAAATCTTCTAACGTTGCGTTAAATTAACTCCGATCCGCATGTATGAATTGTGGCAAAATTAAATGCATTTGTGAGTAATTTTCTAAATAATTTTTAACCTCTACATAAGTCACATTTTCTCACCTTAATCATAGTCGGCAAATAAATGAGTGGTGCTGCTGGAATTTCGAATGCAAATTTGAATGCAGATTATTATATTGTACTAATACTGACGGCAATGATCGGCAACGGCATGAAATACGGACGGGCGCAACACGAAGAGTATCTTCGTATGACAGACCAGGTCGGAGAGCATTGGCTAGCTGTCTTTCAAAACGATACGGAATTTTGGTCTGCGGTCTATTGGGATCTGTTCACAAAATTATGGCGCGCGGAAGGAGATGTCCGAAAGACGGACGCCCTGCGCTACATGACGGCTGTCAAAAGCGCCCATACAGCCGGAAAATACCTTGAGACGGCCATTAAGCGCGGATTCGTCGAGGAACGTGACAATCCCGTTGACGCGCGATCGAAACTAGTCCGCCTCGGACCGGAGCTCAGGACACACCTCGATATATTCCTAGATGCGGCCGTATATGAAATTCGACGCGCTGCTGAGCGCGTCGCGCCCCAAACCAGTTAATCCATCCTGGTTCCTTTCACGGCGTTACGCATATTTTAAGAGTCAATGGTATATCCTGCAGCGGTAAGATAGTATGCCCATTTTGGCCTAATGAAAGTTGTGTGGTCAAAAGGGGAATCCAGGCGCCGAGTACGTCGACCAGTGCTACCGCAAAGAAAAGCCGCGCCCAGGCAGAATGGGTCGATGTTCATGTTGGCCAAAGGGTCCGTGACAAGCGCAATGAGCGCGGAGTGAGCCAGACCGAGATGGCCAACGCGCTCCGCGTCGCGTTTCAGCAAGTACAAAAATTTAAAAGTGGCACCAACCGGGTCGGGGCTTCGCGCCTATATGACCTTGCCCAGGTTCTAGGGGCGCAGGTCCAGTGCTACTTTGAAGGCCTGAAGAATCAACCGAGTGCACCCGGGGACGACGCGGAGAATATCGTCCATGCTGTGGAACCCGATACGACTTAGCTGGTGGAAGCCTATTACAAGGTCAAAAATCCGCAGTTTCGCCGGCAAACCCTGTCAACAATCCGATCAATCTCCCTCGCCGATTGAGTGCCACTCGCGTACCCTGCTAGTTCGAAATTGACTCAACTGCGGGTTTATATAGGGCCGAGGCGGACACCACATCCATTGGCGAAATCGTTCGCGAGTATGGTTTCGTCGAAACGGGAAAAGGGTTGAAGTTCACGCGCACGCTGTTCAACCCGGTGCGACCGAAGCCGGCGTTCGATGACGAAACGGCAAAATGTCTTGGAAATAACAAACACAACATGAAAGAGCGCTTCGAACGCATTCCTGTGCCCAATAAGGCGGAGGCAGCAGTCGAAAACAGGCTTGCCCGGAGCTGATCCGGAGGCGGCGTCCGCCGAGGCTTATGCGATGGTACATCTCCGGTTCTTGGCGGGAGTCCGTTCCATGCTAGCATAATTCTTGATAGCGAGTTGGTTACTCCTGGCCAGCGGAGGAGGGATCACAAAATCATTATGCGCGTCCACGAGTTGAGTACAGCGCTGGGGGCTGAAATCCTCGACCTCGACCCGAGCCGTCCAATTGACGCGGAAACCGCTCGCGAGCTTCGGGAGATCTAGCTGCAATATGGAATTCTGCTGTTCCACGGCGTTGGCTGGACGCCGGCC
>CAXGSZ010000406.1:0-3311 GCA_964012455.1 uncultured Alphaproteobacteria bacterium | reverse complement strand
TGCCAGGTGAGATCGGTTCCTCGACCTCTCCGAATTCCTGCTTCATGCCGGTATAAATTTCGAAACCGAATTTGCCGCAGGTTGCCGCAAGCAGCGCCAGGAGCATCACGTGCTCGGCAAGGTGATCCATGATGCTGCGGGCCGGTACGGGCATCGCGGGCATGTCGAGATGGGCAGACATGCGGGCCTGCACTTCCAACCCTTGGTCTCCGAAGGAAGCGACCGTACCCGCAGCACCGCCAAGCAAAGCCTGAAAGACGCGCGGTTCGCATTCCCGCAAACGCTCCACGTGACGCGCAAATTCGTCGATCCAGATCGCGACCTTCAGCCCGTAAGTCGCGGGCACCGCATGCTGTCCGTGGGTGCGGCCCGGCAACGCCATATCCTTCGATTTTTCCGCGAGGGCGGCCAGGGCGGCGAGAAGCTGACCGAGCTGTTTCAGATAGATCCGGTGCGCCTTGCGAAGCTGCAGCAAATCGCCGGTCTGGGTGATGTTCTGCGTCGTGGCACCCCAATGCACATAGTTGCCCGCATCGCCATCGCAGAGCCGTGAGAGCTCCCAGACGAGTGGCACAAGCGTATGTGCCGTCCGTGTGAAACCTTCGGTCAGGCGCTCGCGGTCGAATAGCGACAGGTCGCATTTGCGAACAATCTCGTCCGCGGCCTCCGCCGGAATCATACCGAGTTCGGCTTCCGCTTTGGCGAGCGCCGCCTCGACATCGAGCCAGGCTTGCCAGCGCGCATCCTGCTCGAAGAGTGCCGAAATGCCGGGATCAGGAACGCGAAGCGATGTCGGATTACCTTGCTGCATGAGTGTCTCTCCCGCACGAATTACGATACCTAGAGTCTGATATGCGTCGCTGGCGGGCGCAGACGATTCGATCTAACTTATTTTTAACGACGCAAGAAACCGGGAAGAAGGCGCCATGGCCACGGCACGCACGGCGAAAAGCGCGGCATCCAAGATGCAATTGCCGCCCGAAGTTCTCGAAGGCATTTACACGACTATGGCCTACAACAATGAATTGGAACGCGCGACCATCCCATCGGCGGAAAAGATCACCGAGGCGGTCCGGGAATTGATGCGTTGATGAAATTCAACGCTGCCGTCTACGCGACGGAGGAATTGGAAGAGACAGCTAAACTCTACCCTTTGCTGTACGCTCACAATCCGCGCTGCCTGACGCTGGAACAGATCGAGGAATTGGAACGCGTCTTCGGAAAGGCGAGCGGATGACCGCAAGCACGATCGGTTTGATGGTGCCGACGCGTGGCCGGCCCGCGCTTCTCGAGCGCTTCGCAAAGAGCGTCGTACAAACGGCGAACGATCCATCGCGGATCGAAATTCACACCTATTTGGATCGCGACGACGCGGCTCTAGATGAATATGCCGCAACGATCGAACGGCTAAGCGCGGAACTTGGACCCCTGGGTATTTCATTCGCGGGCGGCATCGGCGATCCGGTTGGCGTGCCGGGGGCCATGAACGAACTTGGCCGCGCGAGTAAAACCGACCTGCTTATCATGTCCAACGACGATCAGGTCTATACCGACTTTGGCTGGGACGCGCGCCTGGAACAGGAGACCGCGAAATTTCCCGACGGGATTTTCCTGTTCTGGTTCGCCGATGGAATCGAAAGCGATCGCTGGTGCTGCTTTCCAATAGTGAGTCGCCGTTGGATCGAACGACTTAATTATTACGCACCAACGATGTTTGAGCATTTTTTCGTCGACACCTGGCTCTGGGATGTCGCCTTGCGTATCGGACGCGCACACTACATCGCCGATGTAAATGTCAACCATATTGCCGCCTGGGCGGGAAAGGCGCCGGAGGACGAGACGGCACTTCGGACTCGCGGGCCATTAAGCGCCGGAAGATTCGAACGGGACAACATGACCTATGGAACGCTGGAGAGATATCGTGCCGCAGACGCCGAACACCTACGCGGCATAATGGTCCTATCGGACTACGAACGCGTTGACGGCCACGAGGTGGGTACGCCGCGCAGGAGACCGAGCCGAGATCCCGAAAGCGGGACGATTCATTTCGATTTCCAGCAGAACAGCACTTATGAAGGAAGCGTTCTGGACCGGCTTTGACGAGGAAAAACATGCCTAATTTCGCCGCAAACCTGTCGATGATGTATACCGAGTTCGCGTTCCCGGAACGATTCGCCGCCGCAGCTGGCGACGGTTTTAAGGGTGTCGAATTCCTCTTCCCTTATGAATGGCCAGCCGGCGAAGTCGCCGAGTGGAGGGAAGCAGCCGGTGTTGCGCAGGCACTGTTCAACGCGCCACCGGGAAACTGGGACGGAGAGGAACGCGGTCTTGCGGCGCTCCCTGGTCGAGAGGGTGAGTTTCGCGACACAATCGCCACGGCGCTCGACTACGCTGCCGCGCTTGATTGCCCACGCATTCACATCATGGCGGGTGTCAGACCCGAGGATACCTCAGATGCGGTCTTGTACGACACCTATGAAAAGAACCTCGCCTTTGCCGCCGGCGAGGCCGCAAAGTCCGGCCGCAACGTCATAATCGAGCCAATCAACACCCGCGACGTCCCAGGTTATTTCCTCAACAGCCAGGCCGATGCACACCGGGTTGTCGACGCGGTCGGAGCGCCTAACCTTAGGGTGCAGATGGATCTGTATCATGTGCAGATCGTCGAAGGCGATGTGGCGACCAAAATCCACCAGTACATCGACAAAGTCGATCATTTTCAAATCGCCGGAGTACCGGAGCGCAACGAACCGGATATCGGCGAGATTAACTATCCATATCTTTTTGAACTTATAGACGACCTGGCCTTCACAGGGTGGATTGGTTGCGAATATAACCCGAAAGGAAAGACCTCTGAAGGCCTGCATTGGCTGGCCAATTACCTGCGTTGAAATGAGCAAAACAAAAATTTTATATAATTTAAAACTTAAAAGATAAGCACGTTCATCTACACGAGCAGACCATATTCCTTCAATAGTGAAGGACGTTTCCTAACTATTAAAAATCATCCCATAGACTTAAAAATTGCGGTGTATATTTAAAGACTATAGAAATTCACACCAATCATCACTCTATCTTTCCGACCATTATAAACGGCCGAATGTTTCCTTCCTGCAGGAATAATTGTAATCATTCCATCGCACGGCATTACATTTTCGTCGGGATCTAATAATTTTAGTGTCCCCGGTTCGGTGCAGTTTTGATCTCCAACAGAAAGATAATATACTAAGGAAAATTTCTGTGACCCAATATCCATTACTTTAATCTTATCTACATTATTTAAATGATGGTGAGGGGTTGTACCACCGCCC
>CAXGSZ010000405.1:0-3320 GCA_964012455.1 uncultured Alphaproteobacteria bacterium | reverse complement strand
CGAGGCATTTGGAAAGACTGGTGCGAGTGCCAAGTTAGGCAGCCGGCGGATCCTCCACGATAACAGCGTCTGCGAACGTGTTGTGCACGCAGTCTTCGAATTCTGGCCGGTGATTGATGAGCCCGCCTGAGACCAATGAATCCCGAAGCCGCTCGAAGCCAGCTCTCGGCAAATGTGGGTCTTTTCCCCAAACTCCAAGGTCGATATAGCGTTTCGCCGCGGATGCTAGGATATCGGGGGCAATGTCGGGGAAGAATTCCGCCACCGAGGAAGCGATTTCCTCGGGCTTCACGGAATGAAGCCATTTTTGGCACCGATACATGGCACGGGTCATCCGATGGAGGGCGTCCGGCTGTGCCGCAATCATGTCTCTCGTCGCGTAGAGCGTCGTGTAGGTGCAATATCCGCGCGAGGCCTGAGCATACCAGATGCTGCCAGCGTTACTCGCCAGAACCTGTTCAGCATATGGCTGAAACAATTGTATGACGTCCACCTTTCCCGAGACGAGAGCTTCGACATTCTCCTGCATCGTCCGTCCCGGCTCACGGTCCAGCGTTGCCGGGTCGATATCCGCGCGCCGCAAATCCTCTTGCAGGCACATCCATGGGGTCGGCACTTCCGAAACACTGGCAAAGCGCAAGTCGAGCAAATCCTTAAGCTCGAAGTCGGGGTTTGGTTTCTTGCCGATTAGGAAGAAAGGATCGCGTGTTATCGCCTCTGAAAACCCGAGAATTTCTGGCTCACGGTTCTTGTCACGCATGACCATGATGCGCATTGGTCCGCCCCAATAAACATCGGCGATTCCGTCGCGCAGCTGTTCGGCGACCGTATCGAGGCTCGGACTCGTGGTCAGCGTGACATCCACCCCTTCCGCTTCATATGTGCCGAGTGAAAAGGGGAGGTAGAAAGGCGTATAAAACATCGCCCGAAAGGATTCGCATAAATTGATCGCCATGTTTCGTTACCTCGGTTGTATCGCAAAGGTGAAGTTGTCAGAAGGCTGCCAACTGATCTATCCGTTATAGGTCCGGGCGCCATGATCCCGCAGAAAGATTCGGATCATGTGGCGCCGCTGGTCTATATCGTCGTAATCCTCGTAGGCCGTTCGGCAATGAGCACACCGGCCGTTCTGTAGGTAGATAATCTGTCCGGCAGAGAGGTAGAAGTTCACGTGATGCACCGGAGTCGACAAGATGCCATGCATCGTCTCCACCGCTTCCCGACCTTCTTCATCCAGTGTCTCGCCCACGAGATCGTATCCCGCATAGATATTGCGCGGATTGAAGCGTGCCCACAGCTCATTGCCGTCGTACGAATAAACAGGATGAAAACCGGCTTTCGGCAGACCTGGGGCGTGCTCGCCATAGCGGTTGAGCCAGAAGGGACGGTAGAGCCTTTCTAGGAGGTGTGGGTGATGGCGCCGCATTTCATTGTGCGCCGTAAGGAGGTTGGCGACCCCACTGCGACCACCTTTCTTGGCCGTGCGTAGTGTTTGCAGTCCGAAGTAGCGAGGCGGTTCGTTGTAGCTGTAGTCCGTATGAAAATCGAGTTCAGCACGGGTGAGGTCCGCGCGAACCTTCGGCCCTTTCAGTTTTCCGGTGTCCAGAACGTCGTAAAGCAGTGTTCCGCGAAAGGATTGTGCGACGGGCCTTGCGATGAGCGAGCTCAAAATCCAATAAACCGACTTGAGCTCATCTTTCGTGAACGAGCGCACTGAAAGGCGATCGAGGACCGTGAAACCAACACCTCTTTCCAGCCGATCCTTTACCTTCTTCATCAAGGATTTCGTGCGCGGTAACCGATAGTCATGTGGACTGAGAACTTCCGTTTGTAGGGGATTTTCTTTGAGTGACTGGACGAATTCACGAATTTCCGCATGGCAATCGGACGGAATTTTGACCTGATAATCAGTCTTCTCGATATTGTCGCGGGTCCATGCTTTCTTCCCGCGAAACTCGCCGTCGTACATACGAGGTCTTTGTTTTGTTGCGCCAGGCATGGAGATGGGCATGGCCAGTGTCCCTACGAATTTACTCTGCCTACTCGTCGCTTCCTGGAACAGTACCGCGCGGCAAACTGGCGACATGATCGGCAATCTCGCCGGGGCGAGCGAACCAAACCCTGTCTTGCTTGGGGTGGTTAACGAAGTGTTCAAGGATTCGTTGTAGATGTTTGAAGCGGAACGGCTGTCCTACCACGAAGGTATGCAGGGCGAGACCCATGACGAGTGGCTGTTTCTCGCATTCTTCGATCATGACGTCGAATTGGTCGATCGCCATTTCCGCAAAATCTGAAGGTGTGTGGCGTCGATTGAGCATTGCCGGTGAATCGTTGATTTCTACCGGATACGGCACTTGCAGGATAGGTCCCGAGCGCGTCCGCATCCAGAAGGGTTGGTCGTCACAGGGCCAGTTCATGATGTAAGTGTAACCGGTTTCCTTGAGCAAATCGGCGGTCGTATTGCTCTCGGAGATCCATGGGCTCATCCATCCGCGCGGGGCCACGCCTTCGTTCTTGCCGATTATTTCGGTCGCTTCGCGGATCAAGGCCGCTTCGTCCACCTCGTCGAAATCTGCCTGTCGTTCAGAATTGGTCCGGCCGTGACCGACGATCTCGTCACCCCGCTTGCGTATGCGATCCATGATCTGTGGCGCATATTCGTAAATCTCACTATTGGTGAGATGACTTGCGGGAAGGTCTAGGCTATCCAATAAATCGAGAATGCGCCAAACGCCGACTCTTAGACCGTAGTCGCGCCATGCATAATTGCGATGATCTGGTGGTGGCCCCGGTTCTGTTGGTGTGTGACCGATACCTTCGCCGAATGCAAAATGTTCAATGTTTGTGGCAACATGCAGGGCGAGCCTCTTGCCGCCAGGCCACGAATAGTCCGGACGTTCCACAATTGCGGAATAGTCGAAACGGTTGTGATGCGGCAATGTCATTTCAATGCTCCGAGCTAGACGATTGAGGAACCAACGGCAATATTGAAAGAGTTAGGTGCTTCGATAATCGTGACTAGATTAGTTGCCTTGATCGCGTATCGTGAGTCCGTTGGCATTTCAAAAAGACACGTTTGCCTAATTAGATTATGGTTTCAGTATACGAATTTTACTCGTTCTTTTCTTGATTGTTTTTCTGGCGAAGCTTTGGCGGAATGCTACGATTGGAAGCTGCGGCGCTGCCATGGCAACGGGGCCGGGAGCTATGCTGGCACCGTTTTTATAAACCTACCTGGTTCCCCGAATAAGATCTCCGGTTTTATGGTACAGGCCCGTTTTGCCTTAACGCCGCACATAAAAAACGGCGAATGCCTCGAC
>CAXGSZ010000404.1:0-3324 GCA_964012455.1 uncultured Alphaproteobacteria bacterium | reverse complement strand
GTTGACGCGATCCTTCAGGCTGGTCGGTCACCGCGCAGGATGATGCGCCAGAGCAGGCGTTCTTCCGACATGTCGTATTCTGGGTCAGCGCGGTGCATGGTACAGCGATTGTCGAACATCAGTAGGTCGCCGATTTGCCATTTGTGACGGAGCAAGTTTTCCGGCCTGACCGCCTGTTCGAGCAGGTCCTCCAAGAAAGGACGGACTTTCTCAGGGTCCATGCCGATAATACCGCGCGCCTTGGTGATGTGGAAATAGAGCGCCTTTCGGCCGGTTTCGGGGTGCGTGCGCACCATGGGTTGCGTGACGCCTTGATCATATTTCTCCCGATCTTTATCGGAATAGACGGGATTGTCCGCTTCCATGTGATTTAAGGTCTGCATGCCGTCAATCGTAGCGCGGGATGCGTCATCCAGGTTTTCAAGGCCGTCATACATATTGGCAAGACAGGTGTCGCCGCCCTTGGACGGTAATTTACGGGCGTATAGCACGGTCGCTTTAGGTGGGCGCTCGTGGTTGGTGTGGTCCGTGTGCCACATGGAAGCGGGGCGCATTTTTTCGCGATTGACGATACGGCTTACGACAGGAATGTCGGGCAACTGGAACCGCTCGTTATGCTGCTTCATCGGCTCTCCGAAATTGGAGACGCCGTCCCGATACTGTTCCGCCGTGAGGTCCTGATCCCGGAAGACTAGGGCGATATGCTTCAAGAACGCATCGTTGATCGCGTCTCTGGTCGCAGCGTCCATCTGATCCTTAAGGTCGAGCCCGACAATCTCCGCCCCAAAGGGGGCGTCGGGTAATGCGTTGACCTTGAACATTGCAGACCTCTCTATCCGATTGAATAGTTTCGTAGGTGAAATTCTATCGCGGCGAAGTATCGACAAGTTCGGAGCAGCGTCCGACCGCATTGGTCAGGGCGCTTAAGTCGACAGCCTGCTCGATCGATTGCGCCAACTCGTAGATTTCACTCGCCTGTGCGACATCGATAATTCCTCGGCAACAATCATCGAACTTGGAACGCAGCTTTTCCTTCGGAAACCAGCGTTCGGGTTTGCCGACGGCGAGGGGGACAAACTCTTCCAGCGTCTCTTCGCTTTTTGTGGTGATGGTCACGACGGCGCCAAATTCCGTATTACCCTTGACCCTATCATCCAGTTCCATCCGAACTTTCTCGCCAATGCCGGATGCGTTGATTCGCGGGACTTCGCTATCCTCGAACGTTTTAAGCGTCACATCACCGTCCAGCAATGCGGCGGCGATGCAATATCCCATGCAGAACTTGGCCTCGAGGCCAGTTGACGCGGTGTCGTAAATCATCGGCTCGAAATGCATCTCCGTCACGCCGATACGGATGTTGCGGATGCTTTCGGCGCCGCCCACGATCCTCTCGCGAAGACGGATTGCACCTTCGATCGGCGGGTGGGCGGCGCCGCATGCAGGATAGGGTTTAAGGCCGAGACCGAACTCGGTCAGTATCTCGAGAGGATCTCCCCAGGTTTCGAATTGTTCCCAGTCGATCCCGTCGTGGTGATTGAAAACTTCAGAGAACCCATATGGGTGTTCAAGGATCTCCGAATTGGCAGTGACACCCTCCCGTGCCATTAGCGCTGCGAGGACAGCATTGCGTGCGGCGTATCCGACGTGGAGCGGCTTCGTCATTGTACCGAAATTGGCCCGGAGACCGCTTGCCGCCGAGGCGGCAAGCGCCAAGGTGCGGGCAAAAGCATCGTGGTCGAGGCGGAGCATGGCGGCCGCGGTCGCGGCGGCGCCCATCGTGCCAAAGGTAGCACTCGCATGCCAACCGTTCTTGTAGTGCGCGGTATTCAGCGCCCGGCCGAGCTTGCTTACCATTTCGATCCCGACGATGTAGGCCGTGAGCGCTTCCGGTCCCGAGACGCGCTCAAAGTGCGCCGTCGCCAGGATGGCGGGAACTATGGAAGCGCCCGGATGCGCATAGGCCGGGTGCGTCACGTCATCGTAGTCGATCGCGTGCGCGAGTGTTCCGTTATAGAGGGCGCTGTCGTGCGGCGACGCGAAACGATTGGAGACCGCGAGCGGCACGCCAGCATCTTCCGGAGCGTCGAACACGATTCCGGCTAGCATTCGAGCAAGCGGCTCACCCGCGCCTGCGACCATGCAGCCGAGTAAGTCGGTGATCGCGTCGACTGCCATCGCACGGGCGTCGGCCGGAAACTCGGTCCTGCGCGACGCGAGCGCGAACTCGACGAACTCTGCCGTCGCGCGGGTCACCAACCGAGGCCTTCCCGCACCTTGGCAAATTGCTTGAGGTTACGGTCATGATCGCCACAGAAACGAATCATGATGTGGCTGGCACCTTCGTCCGCATAGGCTTTCAACCACTCCGCCGCTTTTTCCGCAGGGCCGCCGAATCCAGCTTGGAATTTACGGAGTGTTGCCGCCGGTAAGTTGTAGTAACGCTCAAGAAAACTATCGAGCCGGTCATTGGCCTTTGCGTCGTCGTCGTCGATTGAAAGGGTGAGATAAATTGCGCCGTCGAAGCCATCGCGGTTGCGCCCGGCGTCGTCCAGATGATCCAGCACCTCCCGCCATTGTTGGCCCCAGACGGCGGTATCGCTTGGCCCCGAGGGGAACCAGCCGTCAAAATTGACGGCTGCCCGTTTCAAACTCGCCGGTGCCGAACCACCTCCCCAGATCGGAGGACCACCTGCTTGCGCTGGGGTCGGCCCAACCACACCTTGCTTCACGGTCCAGCGGCCTTCCCAATCGACCGGTTCTCCGGTCCAGAGCGCCTTGCAAAGTCGAAGCCCTTCCATCATTCGCCCGACACGTTTCTCGAAGGGTACGCCGACTGCTTCAAACTCCGCGTGGTTTGCCGGAGCGTCGGCAGCGATCCCGACGCCTAGAAGCACGCGACCGTCGCTGACTTGATCGATGGTCGCCACCTGGTGGGCTAGTACCACCGGGTTACGCAGCGCCGGCAGGAGCACCGCTGTGCCAAGCTTGACCTTTTTCGTGCGGCCGGCCACTCCAGCCATTAGCGTCAGTGGATCGTGGCGCGGCTTGGCGATAATCGAATCACCGATCCAGACACTGTCATAGCCGAGGCCCTCCGCCTTTTCTGCCAGGGCCAGCAGGGGAGCGGCCTCGGGGCGACCTTCCATTACGGCTTCGCGTGTGGGTAAAAGATATCCGATTTTGGGGGCCATGGTGGTATTCGCCTTCGTTCGTTGTTTTCGTTGCGCGATTGGCTCATCATCAAAATGGTACGGAGTTCGGTTAGGGAAACATTGCCATGGTGGGGCTCACTGCAGAACAGGTCGAATTTTACGAAGCGAACGG
>CAXGSZ010000403.1:0-3332 GCA_964012455.1 uncultured Alphaproteobacteria bacterium | reverse complement strand
AGGATGGCGGCAACGGTTCCTACCGGTGGTTTGTCGCAGGCGACAATGGCGATCGTACCCTCTAGGCCACTGGCGCTCAGGTGTTCGCAGACAGAATCGTGCGTGACTTCGCGTCCGATTAAAGAATAGCGCATCTCCTTCGTGCCATTCCGCATACCATCCGACGTAGCCACGGTGTACTCGGGTTGAACGAGGCGCATACGTAATTGATCGTCGCCATTGCCGATCCGCGTGCGCAGGCATTCATGAATGACTTCGGCCTTTCGCTGGACACCCAGATAGCACTGAGAATCGCCCTTATTGCCAATGACACCGACGGATGGTTCGTGAATGAGGTCGATCTCGGTGCCGAGTTCCCGTGCAATACCCATTGTTTGGGCACTTCGGCCGGGGTTTCTGTCAATCAGAACGGTCTTTGAGTTGCGCACTTTCGTTCTCCTCTGTCATCGATGCCGGCGGTCATTGCAATGAGATAACATTGTCGTTTGAATGCGGCCGAGGTGTTCTACGCCAGATTGGCGGCCTCGGTCCAGCGTTCGCAATGTGCATATCGCCGCTGCTGTCTGGCGCTTGATTGATCGCCTATTTTCAATGGACTACAATTCCTTCATGGGTGTGATGGGTGTGACATCGTCCAAAGTTCGACAACGGCCATGACGACAGAACGGTCTGCCGACGTTCTACTTACGTTGGCGCGAATAATTCATCGGCTTGAGACCACCTTGTTTCCCGATCAACGGCTGTTTTCCAAGGTGCAGCTTGCAGAGCGTCTCGAGCATTCCGGCGACGCTACCGTCGCGACGCAGGTCCGTATGGAAATTTATCGGGACGCTCCTCGAGAAATCGAGGATAGCTTCAATGCGATCCGACGTTACACCGAACACGTGCCGCAGTATCAGGTCGACGCCAATCGATTGAAATGCGAACAGGCCCTCATGTGTTACAGCTCCGCCGTCCCGAAGATCGCAAAATTCATTTGTGCGGGCGGTGCTCAGGAGAAAGCGAAAGAGCTGTTTCTCAATGCTATAAATTACTATGGCGGATTGGCTGAGACGGCACAGAAGCTGGATGGGCGACGAAGAACGTTCGACAGATTGACCGTTGGGTTCGCCACCTTTCACGAAGAGTTGGCGAAGTTGCACCTCGGGTCAGATGAAATAGGGGGTGCGACGTTTCATCTGGAAGAAGCGATTCGTGCGCGCAGGGGAAACGCCGCGTCGGCTTGGGAACGCCTCGGAGATTTGGTCGAACATCACGGTATAGAATATTTGCGCTCGGCGGCCGATGAATATTACGGGCAAGAAATACCACCAATGGAGTTTCCGGTTACGCGTTTCGGTTTTGTACGGAACGCGGAGCGCTGGAGCGCCGCGACGAAAGCTGCCGATACGATATGGCTCGGCTGCAATGATAATAAGCGCCGGATAGCGGTTGCAGCCTTTAATCTGCATCATCTCCAATTCTTGCTCGCCTTGTCATGTGTCCTCTCGGCAAAAGGATACGACGTCGATTTTTTGTATCTGCCCTCAATGCGGTTCATGCGCCGCTGCGATCCGGAGCCCGTGTATGATTCATGGGATGAACGCTTTCTTGCGTCTGAAATTGAGCGCGCTTGCGGCTTCTTAGAAGGTTTGCGGATCAATCTGATCGACCTGCGGACATGGGAACCCGACCTTGAGACGGAAGAGATCCGGGAAGATTGCCGAAAATTGGCGCACATCGATGCCATCAATATGGAAACAAGAATGGAGCGGAAATCGGAGGAGAATGATTTGGAGGAGGTTCGATTTCGTCTCAATTTGGACGCCGCGCGCCGGGCAGCTTCGTATTTTGGCGCTCGGAAGCCTGATCTCGCCGTCTTATTCAACGGTGGCGTTATGGAATACGGCGCTCTTTTTGATGTGGCGAGGCGGCGAAATATCGAAACCGTTAACTTTGAATCGAGTGCTCAGCGTCGCGGTTGTTATGTGTTGTCGCGCAATAGTCCGTTTGGCGCACTCGATACGGGGGCGCTATGGAAGGCTGATGCGCCGCACGTGTTGTCTGTCGAAAGACGTCAGCGGGTGTTTGATTGGGCAGACGCCAGAGGAGGGCGCGACCGCTTTAGTGGAAAGGGGCGTGGCCGCCATTTGGCTGACGCGACGGAACTCAAACTGATGGCTAAGGAGATTGGACTTGATCCAAATCGACCTATCGTCGCCCTCGTTCCAAACCTGACATGGGATACCGGGGTTCAGGGACGCGATACGATTTTTCACTCGGTGAGTGACTGGACGCTTCAAACTGTGGCGTTCTTCGCAGAGAGGCCGAACATCCAATTGGCAATTCGAAGCCATCCATTGGAAGAAACCCGCAGCGACGAATTCCTCGGACAATTCGTCCGCGAGCGTTGGCCCCAGTTGCCGCCCAATGTCGCGTTGATCGACGGGAGCCACCCGGTTGGAAGTTATGAATTGCTTGATCTGTGTCAACTCGTCCTGGTCTACACCGGTAATCTCGGCATCGAGGCCACCATCTACGGAATACGTGCCATAATTGCCGGACAGCCGCACTACTCCGGCAAAGGCTTTACCTGTGAGCCCTCTAGCAAGGACGCGTATTTCAACGAAATAGAAAAGGTTTTGTCAGACCCTGACAGAAATGCCGTTAGCGAAAGGGAAATCGAACTCGCCTGTGCTTATGGTGACATATACTGGAACTACATCCCGCAGCCGTATCCATGGAAGTACGACGACTTTCTCAGATCAATCGAGAATGATTGGTCGATGGATCGCTTATTGTCAAAAGAAGGATTCAAACAATTTGGGCGGACATTCGCATTTTTTGCAGGGGAAGAAATCCAGGAAGACGGTATGATAGGCGTGCCACAGTGACACGCCCTGACCAAGGAGAACGAAACCAGAATGACGAGTAACGGCGACGCTCCGACTGGTTCAGGTGAACGCAACAAGCAGCTGCGTGAGTTTTACGAGGCAGCTTACGCCAAGGGGGTGGATGTTGCGTTTTCCAACTGGAGCGCGACGGAAGCGGATGCGGTCATTGCATCCAGCATAGACTGGTCCGGGAAGCGGGTTCTCGATGTTGGCTGTGGCGTCGGCCGTTTTTCTCGATTATTGCAAGATGCGGGAGCGGATAGTGTTGTCGGAATCGACTATACCGAAGAAGCGATACAACAGGCGAAGGCTCAAAACAAAGATGTTTCGATCGCGTTCCACTGCGTTGATGTCTTCGATTTCTCGCCGGACGCTCCGTTTGATGCTGTTGTAACCCTCGGCACGATGGAGCATATGGATGATCCTGAGCGCTTCCTTTCGCATATTTCCGGATACTTG
>CAXGSZ010000402.1:0-3340 GCA_964012455.1 uncultured Alphaproteobacteria bacterium | reverse complement strand
GAAGCGGACCGACAGGGAAACACCACTCAAAGGGGCGTTTTGAAGCATGATTGGAATTTCGATCGCGTCTGCGATGCGCTCGAAATGCTCACGAATTCCGCCTTCGTCCGCCTTGAGCGCGGTGCCGTGATACGGCGGCATCATCATTATCATCGCCGCGCCGGCTGCTTCCGCGCGTCGTGCCCGCTCTACCGCCACCCGCGTGCTAAAGTGACTGCAGGTGACGATGATCGGAATACGGCCCGCGACATGGTCGAGGCACTTGGTGAGAAGTTTGTCCCGCTCTTCGTCAGTAAGAAGGAATTGTTCGGAGAAGTTTGCGAGGATGCAGGCGCCGTCGACACCTTGGTCCACCATACAATCGAGTGCGCGGCACTGGCTCTCCAAATCCAGGCAGCCGTCATCCGTGAAAGTTGTGGGGACGACCGGCAGTATTCCGCCATAATGTCGGTCGGTCATCGTGCGGTTCCTTTCATTGGTTCGCCGCCGTGGCAATATCCGACTGCAGAATCTCAAGGCCGAGGCGCATCAACCTGTCCGCGGCATCGGGTGTTTTCCAGGCCGCGTGCGCCGAGAGGGTAACGTTCTGCAGGTGGGCCAGGGGCGATGCGTTCGAGAGCGGCTCTTCCGTGAAGACATCGAGTGCCGCGTGCCGTAGGGGACCATCGGTCAATGCGGAGATGAGTGCGGCTTCGTCAACAACTCCGCCGCGTGCCGTGTTGACCAGGATCGCTCCCGGCTTCATCGCATTCAGCAGCGGTGCGTCAATCATCTCATGTGTTTCATCCGCATAGGCAATGTGAAGAGAAACAGCGTCCGCCTGCTGAAAGAGATCTTCGAGAGACGTCTCCCGACAGGGCAGGGAGGGGTCGACGCCGCTTCTATTCCAGGCGAGGCACGACATGCCGAATGCATTTGCGATACGGATGAGTTCGGAACCAACCGCACCGGCGCCGACGACGCCGAGTGTTTTCCCTGCGAGTTCGATCCCCTCAAACGCCTGCCAGGTCCCGCTGCGAATTTCCCGATCCATCTGCCCCAGCCCGCGGGCCGCGGCCATTAGCAGGGAGAAGGCATGCTCGGCGATGCTTCGTTCGCCATATCTCGCGATGTGCCTGACTTTGATGCCGAGGGCCTCGCCGGCGGCCGGGTCGACGTAATTGGCAACTCCCGTGCCGAGAAAGACGACGCTCCGCAAGGTCTCTACGTGGGCTTCCAGCAGCGGCTTCGGCATAACCGTATGGCCATTCAATACCCCTTTATAGCCACTCATGATCTCGGAGACCTCTTCTGGCGACGGATCTCCCATGTAAAGGTCGACGCCGTCCGTCAGTTCGGGCGGATAGGTGGCCATTAGTTCGGCCATGTTCTCGGCGCAATCGATGTAGATGGAGTGTCCGGGCATCTCAATCCTCCCCACGAGCGATATAGCCCGCCCAGGGAGACTATCTAAAGTGCGGTAGCGCGGCTATCGGTCGAGGCGCTTTGCCGCTTCTGCCGCAAGGGTTTTGCGGTCCAGCTTGTTGGTGCTTGCGAGCGGCAGATCGTCCAATACCCATATATGTCGCGGGTGTTGATAGGCTGGACCCCAGGCGATCGCATGCTGCTTAACGGCATCCGGCTCGATGCTCTGCCCACCCGCTGCAACCACGAAAGCGACAGGCATCGCACCCCGAACCTCGTCGTCGACAGGGACGACGCAGGCTTGCTTGATCGCTGGGTGCTGCTCCAGCAGTTTTTCGACTTCGACGGGAAAGACATTCTCGCCATTGCAGACGAACATATCGTCGACACGGTCGACAAAGAAATGGAACCCGTTCTCGTCGCGCCGCAGAATGTCGCCGGTCTGGTAGTATCCGTCTTCGGTAATCACTTCCGCGGTCTTCTCAGGTAGCTTGTGATAACCCGGCATGAGGGCGGGACAGTCCATTTGCAGCTCGCCTTGGTCGGCATCCATGTCGTTACCGTCTACCAGCCGCATGCGCACCTCCGGCACGGGATAGCCGATTGAGAGGTCCGGTGTCGGGATGCCGTCCGGATGGGGGCCAAAGCAGACCGGCCCCGCTTCCGTCGTGCCATAACCGTAGGAGATCGAGACGTCGCCGAACGTCTTGCGGATGTCGTCAAATAGGCGCTGCGTCGCTGGTGCCGAACCCATGCGGACGATCTTCACGGAAGACAAATCCGTCGCGTTCGTAAGTGCTGTTTCTTTCGTTACCAGGGCCATCATCGTCGGCACCGACGTCAGCCAGCTGCAGTGGAACTTCTCGATTGCTTTGATGTAGGTTTCTGCCGTGAATTGCGGCAGGAGTACGATCGCCGCATGTCCGAGCAACGCGGCTTTGGCAATTGCGAGGGCGTTCATGTGGTACAGCGGTGCGGCCACCAAAAGGCGGTGCAAAGAGATATCGCCTCCCTTGGAGCGCATCTCGATCACCCAGAGGTGACCGTGATGGGTCAAGGGAACCCCTTTCGGCTTGCCCGTCGAACCAGATGTATAGAGAAACATCGCGACTTCGTCCTGGCCGCAGGAAACCACTTCGAACGGACCGGGGTTGAGAAAGGCCTGGAAATCGGCGCCGAACTCAATGACGGGCAGTCCGTCGGGGACGGCATCGCGCCGGATGGCGTCGGCAAAGACGATTTTCGCGTCGCAATCATCCAGGATGTAGGCAATTGTCTCGGGCGGGAAGCGCCAATTGACCGGGACGGAAATCATGCCTGCGCGCATCGTGCCCAAATAGGTGACGAGATAGTCCGCGCTATTTGCCGCTAGAATCGCGATACGGTCGCCGCGTTCGTAACCGCGTGCGACAAGAGCACGGGCGACGGCATTGGAGCGGAGATTGAGCTCACCGTGGCTCAGCTCAACGGGGTTGTCGAAATCGCCGGCATCGATGAGCGCGGGCGCGTCCGGGTCGCGATCGCGATTGATAAGATCGCCGAGATTGGCTGAAGCGGGAAGCATGCTGGTGAGTGCGTTAGTGTCTCTTGGGTTATGAAGTACGCCGCGATAAGCGGCGATCACTCATATAGGGTTATGCTGCGGCATTGTCACCAATCGATCGATCAGATGCCGTCGGCACGGATTTTCTACAGCGCCATGTCACGGAGCAAGAAACCGTTGAAGGGATAGCGGAAGCAACAGTCGACTACCTTGATAGGTGATTTATCACCGATCGTTACTTCCATTTCACTGGAACTCGTGCGGGTCCAGGCCACGCGCGTCGGGCGTTCTGGATCGAAGTGAAAGTTGGTACCTACCTCATCGATGATTGCGGCGCCATCTCGCCCGTTCAGGCGTAACAAATGTATATGCGCCCGGCTATTGGCCTCGTTG
>CAXGSZ010000401.1:0-3347 GCA_964012455.1 uncultured Alphaproteobacteria bacterium | reverse complement strand
GTGAAGAAAAGCGTTTAGAATGACGTGTTTACGGTCTAGCCCAAGTCCGCCAGCCTGAGCCAATAGAACGCGCACCTTTTCCCACACATCCAGCCAACGATCAAGTTCGCCGCCGACTTGCGGTGACGCACCGTTTCGGGCGGCTGCAGTGATCCGGTCGCCGATCGCACGTTGCATAAGGTGGACGAACAGATCAAAAGCCTCATCCTGGCCTTTGCGGGACAGTTTGTCGCCAAATGCGTCCAGTTCGCGATCGAATCCGCCGCTCCGACGGTCCATGAGTCCGCAAATATCGCGATACATTGCCAATCCATCCAATTGCAGCAACGCAATGGCTTCACCGACGCTCCCCGAAGCGAGGTCAGCAAGCATGGTTAGGTCCTCGTCCGCTGCTGACAAAGCGAACCCTCCCAGCGCCGCCGCGAGCGCCGCGCGCGGCGGTGCGCTCATCTGAACAACGTGGCAACGCGATCGAATCGTCGGTAGAAGACGCCCGGGCGCATGTGAGACAAGAACGATCGCGCTGCGTTCCGGCGGCTCCTCGAGAATTTTGAGTAAAGCATTGGCGGCATTCTGATTCATGGCTTCCGCTGGATCGACGATTGCAACACGCCACCCTCCGGTAACGGTCGTCATACGGAAAAACTCGGAAAGGCCGCGAATGTTACTAACCGTGATATCGCGTGCGATCTTGCCCGTATCCGGATTGCGTGATCGTTCGACCACGCGCAATGCTGGATGTCCCCCTGCCGCAACTTGCCGAAACACCGGATCGTCCGTCGAAACATCGAAGCCATCGGCGGCCGGCATATCCAGCCCGAGCAACCCCTCCTCCTCCGGCTTAAGCAGGAACCGAGCCAACCTGAAGGCAAGCGTCGCCTTACCAATTCCCCGTGGTCCCGCAAAGAGCAGCGAATGGTGCAGACGTCCCGCTTTGCATGCCTCGTGCAGCGCCGCTTCAACCGTCTCGTGTCCGAATAGGCGATGGTTTTCACGCGGCTGCAGGATGTCGGGAGTATCCGCCATAGGTTAATTCAAACCGAAACGCCGTTCAATGCAATTTCTGATTTGGTTTTCGATCGCGTCGACCGAGCCTTGCGCGTCAATGACCTCGAACCGCTCTGGTTCGTTGGATGCTATCTCGAGGAATCCGTCCCGGATACGATGATGTATATTGATATCCATACGTTCATAGCGGGCCGCCTCTCCACGGGCGGCGGCACGATTTAGTCCCTCCTCCGCCGGAATATCGAGCAACAATGTCAAATCTGGTCGAACATCTCCAATTGCCAAACGCTGTATCTCGCGAATTTTCGTGATATCCATACCCTGCCCGTACCCCTGATAGGCAATCGTGGAATCAGAGAACCGATCGCATAAGACCGAGCTTCCCCGTTGCAATGCCGGTTCAACCAAATCCCTGAGGTGAGATCTCCGTCCGGCCATCAGCAGCAGGGTCTCTGTCATCGCGTCCCACCTGTCGACAGATCCCTCTACCAAAAGCCGACGAATTTCTTCAGCCCCCGAGGAGCCACCCGGCTCACGGGTCTCGACAACTGAATTTCCGCGAGAGACAAGGAAACCGGCGAGCCGCTTTACCTGTGTGGACTTTCCGGCACCTTCTCCCCCTTCGAAGGTGATGAACTTTCCGGGTTTCACGCCGACTATTTCGAAGCTCCCCATAAGAGATAGCTGAGTGCTGCCGAAAGTCGGCCACTAGGTCTGAGACGCTCCACGCTTTCCCCGGCAATTAGCGGTATCTTGATGGGGCTGCGATCGGCAACCTCAACGATAATCTCACCTAACTGGGCGCCCTTTTTGACAGGCGCCGGAACGGGGGCCTCATGACGGATCTTCACATTAAGGCTTTTTCGATATTTTCGCTCCAAGGTTATCAAAATGCCTTGCTTGGCGAGTAACCGCACATGCGACGCTTCGCCCAACCATACACCTGCGGACGCAATCTCTTCGTTGGTCTCGAAAAGCTTATAATTCCCAAACTCGCGGAAGCCCCAATCCAAGATCCGCTGGGATTCCACTCGGCGGGCACGTTCCGACGGCAGGCCGTTCATTACCAGGATCAAACGGCGCCCTTTCTTGGTCGCGGACGCTGTGAGCCCATAGCCAGCAGCTTCCGTATGGCCTGTCTTGAGACCATCGGCTCCCTGGAAACGACTGAGCAGCGGATTGCGATTGCGCTGCGAAATTTGGGAAAAGGTAAACTCCTGCTCAGCGTAATATCGGTACATTTCCGGGAAGTTCCGGATCGTTGCTTCTGCGAGAATGGCAAGATCCCGCGCGGAAGTCCGATGTTCGGGGTCCGGCCATCCCGACGCATTGCGGAACGTTGTATTGCTCATACCCAGATCGCGCGCCTTCACCGTCATTTCGCGCGCGAACGCCTCCTCACTACCCGCAAGGCCTTCAGCCACGACGATCGTCGCGTCATTACCTGACTGGACCACAATTCCACGAATTAAATCTTCGACACGTACACGCTTGCCCGCCTCAACAAACATTTTCGAGCCGCCTTTCCGCCAGGCTTTCCGGCTGACAAGCAATTCGTCATAAAGTGCGAGGCGGCCTTCCTTCAGACGCTCGAATAACAGATAGACGGTCATCATTTTCGTCATGGACGCAGGTGGCATTAAATCGTCGGCATTTTTTGAATACAGCTCAACACCCGTATCGAAATCGAGAAGAACAGCCTGTTTTGCGCTAGCCTCCAATGCCGAAGAGGCGATGGGAACAAACAAGGCACCGAGCAATGCCACAACGTTTGGAATATGCCGCTTACTCCTCGGGCGAATATTACTTGTGTCAGTCGTAAGCCAATTCATCATCAAACTCACTCTTGTCTCCCCAAAGGGATTTCGTCTTAACATACGCACGTAAATACGACATAAATCGGGCGATTATTCGACAACCGTCGCCGCGCCCGGATAACCAGCCTTAATCACATTCGTCAAGATTTGGTCGGCCGCCTCGACACTAGCAAGCGGGCCAATTCGCACGCGAAACAACGGGCGTTTATCGATATCGACCTGCGTAATGTTGGTCGGCCCCAACTGCTTTAATACGGCTCTTACTTTGTGAGCGTTCTGAAACTGCGAGAAAGCGCCAGCCTGAACGAATATTTTCGGGTCGGAACTGACCGGTTGGATCGATACTTTCTCGTCGACAGTCGCCAACTTCGCTTGTGACCGGCCCGTTCTTACTGGCGTAGTTTTTACTGGTGAGACTTTGAATTCCGCTGAAGATGGGTTTGCGACCTTGGCGCCTTTGGGTGCCGGCAACTTCAAACTGGTCACGGAAACTGTTGGCGCTGATTCCGGCCTCTTCGGCTC
>CAXGSZ010000400.1:0-3348 GCA_964012455.1 uncultured Alphaproteobacteria bacterium | reverse complement strand
AACTGCCCGAAAAAATCACCGTCGTCGAAGTCGGACCCCGCGACGGGCTCCAGAGCTTTCCGAGTTGGGTCGATACCGACACTAAGGTACGCATGATCGATCGTCTTTCCGAAGCGGGTTATCCAGTCATCGAAGTTACCAACTTCGCCCATCCGAAAGTTATCCCCAACCTGAAGGACGCCGAGGAAGTGATGGAACGTATCTCGCGCCGTCCAGGAACGATCTATCGGGCGCTTGTGCCGAATGCCCGCGGTGCAGAACGTGCCGCCAAGACCGACTGCGATGAGATGTTAGGGCTCATTACCGTCTCCAAGACCTATCTAGCAAAAAATCAAAACATGACGCGGGATGAAGCCATAGGCCAAGGTGTGAAAGCGTTCGAGATTGCGGAGAAAGCGGGTTCCCGCTTTGTGATGGCCCTCGGCATGGCTTTCTGGTGCCCCTATGAGGGACGTGTCGACGAGGCGGACTCACTCGAAGTCGCGCAACGCTACTACGACGCCGGCATCCGTCGGTTCTATTTTGCTGGATCCGTCGGCATGGAGGACCCACGTCACGTCAACTCGCTGTTCCGGCAGGCGACAGAGCGCTTCGGCGACGCGGAATTTGGCTGGCACGTCCACAACCTGGCGGGAATGGGCCCCGCCAATATCCTGGCGGCCCTGGATGGCGGCGCAACCTCTATTGAAGGCGCTATTTGCGGCCTCGGCGGTGGGATTGTGATGCCTACAACAATGGGCTCCGTGGGGAACTTCCCGAGTGAGGACATCGTCCATATGTTAAACGAGATGGGCATCGATACGGGTATCGATACACGCGCCGCCATGGAAGCGTCGAAAAATATCGCGGACATGATCGAGATCACCCCACGCAGCCATATCACCAATTGCGGAACCCGAGCCGACGTTCAGGAAATGGGCCGCAAGAATCCGCGCGCCCACCCTGTCTAGAGGCTAATCCCTCGTCCTCGCGAAGCCATCGATCAGGACAAACGCTATAAATCATTTCTCCATGCCGCGGTTCGACCACGCGTGATTGGTACCATGCTGGACCACTATATCGTCGACCTTCAATTGAACTTCGCTGTCATCGAGGAGCATGTCTATCTCTCCCTGTAAGACGACCGCCTAATCGACACTGTCGGTACGTTGCATA
Organism: uncultured Alphaproteobacteria bacterium; assembly: GCA_964012455.1. GTDB lineage: Bacteria > Pseudomonadota > Alphaproteobacteria > UBA8366 > UBA8366 > UBA6544. Next base: position 2,193 of record CAXGSZ010000400.1, on the reverse strand, counting down.
AAGGGATGTCGCGCGGCCGATTGGCCGGCAGAGCAAGGCGCGCGGCATCACCTCAATCCGAGCACATCGACGTCGCGCAAACCATCCGGACCGCACTTAAGGCATAGCGTCTTCAGCGTTGCTTCGCTGCACCCGATCCCGTAAGCGCACTAACCTCATCCGCTGTGAATCCCCAATCCGAGAGCGCTTCCTCTGTGTGCTGGCCGGCAAAAGCCGATCCCATTTCCGTCTTGCTCTCCGTGCGCGAGAACTTCGGTGCTGGTCCTGGTTGCGGATAACCGTCGACCTCGATGAAAGTGTTTCGCGCTACGTTGTGATGATGCTTGATTGCTTCGGAAGGCCGCAGCACCGGCGCGTAGCAGATTTCCTTCTGCTCCATGAGCTCGGTCCATTCATCACGCGTCTTCGTCTTGAAGATCGCAGCGAGGCGTTCAGTCATCTCCGACCAATAGTTCCGGTCGGTCTGCTCCGGCAGGTTGGCCTGTTCCATGCCGACCGTCTTCAGCATTTCGGCATAAAATTGCGGTTCGTTGGATCCGATGCATATGTGTTCCCCGTCGCTTGTCTCATAGACGTTGTAGTGATGGCAGCCACCATCGAGCCGGTTCGCTTCGCGTTCCTCCACATAGCGGCCATCGGCTAGCATGCCGTAGACGGCTGTCATCAGAGACGCCGCGCCCTCGACCATCGAACAGTCGACGACCTGCCCTTCGCCAGATTTTTGCGCCTCGATATAGGCCGCAAGCGCACCCATTGCCATGTAAAGCGCACCGCCACCGAAATCACCGACGAGGTTAAGCGGTGGGACCGGTTTATCCTTGCCGCCGATGGCATAAAGCGCACCGGTCAGCGCTATGTAGTTGATGTCATGACCAGGTGTCTTGGCAATCGGACCATTTTGTCCCCAACCCGTCATGCGCCCGTAGACGATCTTCTTGTTGCGCGCAAACACCACATCTGGCCCGAGGCCGAGGCGCTCCATCACGCCAGGACGGAACCCCTCAATCAAGATATCGGCGCGCTCGCAGAGTTTCAGCGCCGCCTCAACACCATCCGGATTTTTCAGATCCAATGCCAGGTTTTTCCGTCCACGGAGCAGCGAATTGTACTTCGGGTCATACAGATCGTTGCCAACATTCATGGCCCGATCGACGCGAATGACTTCCGCACCCATATCGGCAAGTAGCATACAGCAAAATGGTCCCGGCCCAATTCCCGCGAACTCGACGACTTTCACACCCGATAACGCACCCATGGCTAACCTCCTTGAATTCCTGTGAGAAAGGAGATAACGCAGGATTATGGTTAGGCGAGCAAATGACAGAGCACAAATTATGTGTCAGGCGTCCACCAGCAGTAGGAAACCCCAGTTACCAAATCCAATATCGGCATCCGGCCAATCTCAAGCGCGCTCGCCGCGGAAATCGGGGGTATCGATCTTGCTAAGCTCATGAGCGAGCAGACGTTTTGGCAATTCGAACAGCGCTCTACGACAACTTGGTAATCTTTTTCCGCGATCAGTCGATCACGCCCGAACAGCAACTCAATTTCGCTCGGAGCTTCGGGCCGGTCGAAACCTATGCATACGCCAAGGGTCTCGATGGCATTCCGGAAATTCTACCGGTCGTGAAGGAAGCGGACGATCGTGCCGCCAATTTCGTGGATATTTGGCACAGCGGCGTTTCATTTCATGAAGTACCGCCGATGGGCCAGATCCTCTGCGCGAAAGAAGTCCCGGACGCTGACGGTGATACGACCTTAGCGAATATGTATATGGCCTATGACGCCTTATCGGATGCCATGAAGAGCATGATCGAAGGGCTGAAAGCGATCCACACCGGTGAGCGTTCCTACGGCGCCAGCAACAGCCAGGTCACGCTACGGTAATCCCAGTTCAGCCATTCCATGGATGTCCAGGTAAAGGACGACGCAGTATCAGAAATCGCCCATCCGCTGGTCCGCACTCATCCAGAGACCGGATGCAAATCGCTCTTTGTCAGCGCAATTTCCATGCAGCGGCTGGACGGGATGACACATGAAGAGAGCCAACCCCTATTAAAGTTCCTCACATCGCACGCTCGGTGTCCGGAATTCACATGCCGGTTCCAGTGGCAAAACCGATCTATCGCCCTCTGGGACAACCGCTGCACCCAGCACTATGCGCTGAACGACTACCACGGGCATAGCCGGGCG
>CAXGSZ010000399.1:0-3350 GCA_964012455.1 uncultured Alphaproteobacteria bacterium | reverse complement strand
CCCTACCTTGGCATAGTGCTCCCTGTGACTCGGGGCGGGTATTACACCCGCCCCTTTTTTTATCTGCGTGCTGCATGTCGTCCGACAAACGTCTCCAATAATCCTTTACGCCATCTCTGCAAAAGCATAGCTAGAGAGAAACGGTAAACAGGAGAAAAAAGATGGCCGGAAAAATCAATGCACGCCTCTCGAAACTCGGTATCGCGCTGCCGGAAGCCGCCGCTCCCGCAGCGAATTATGTACCCTATGCACTGGAGGGGAATACCCTCTATATCGCAGGGCAAGTTCCGTTTTGGAACGGCGAATTACTCCATATCGGCAAGGTCGGTGACGATTATTCAATTGAAGATGCGGTTCGGGCTGCGCGCGTCTGCGGTCTCAACATCATTGCGCAGGCAAAGGCCGCGCTCGGTGGCGATCTTGACCGCATACGCCGGATTGCGAAGGTCGGTGGGTTTGTGAATTGCATAACGGATTTCAGCCAGCATCCAACCGTCATTAATGGTGCTTCGGACCTCTTTGTCGAAGTCTTCGGCGATATCGGTAAACACGCCCGCTTCGCCGTCGGCGCTGGATCCCTGCCGATGGGTGTTGCCGTTGAGGTCGACGCAATTATCGTCGTCGACTAGTTACAACGCCCTCGCCTAACACCAGAAGCGCCGCCGGCCGAGTGAGGAAACATCTGCTGGAATGTTGAAGGTCGCAGGCTTATCGAAAGGCGCGCCGCATTCTGACACAAAAGCTTTAAATCTTCTAACGCGCTCCGCGCTCGGCGGATGACTGCGCAGGAACGACGGTGCATCGTCACCGACACCCGGCAATAGTAATTGGCGCCACAAGCGCCGTGCCAGATGGTCCATCTTGCGCAATGCCGCGGCACGCGCATGCGAATCTCTCAACAAATCAGCGCCGTCGAGATCGGCGTCATACCCGCGGTTTCGTGACAAAGCCAGCTGCAGCAGGTCCTAGAGCGTTGGCGCGAAGATCAGCAGCAACACGCCCGAAAACGGAGGCCTTAACTCCCCGACCAACACGATGGGCACGCTGATTACCACCATTGCAATGCCGATGAGGGACATAATTCGCGTGAAACGACTGATCATATCGGCCAGCTGCATGACCCAGATATCATTGTTGGCAATGTGGCTGACCTCATGCGCCAGAACGGCCAACAACTCAAGCATCGCCAAGGCACACAACATACCGTAGGTGATCGCGATCACCGGATACTTATGGTTACCAGCAGCGAAAGTATTCAGGTTTCGCCCCCCCAGGAGATAAAGTTCGGGCCGTTGCGGCAGCCCCGAGCGCTGGCATATCCGGTCAAGGCGACGATACACCGCCACCAGGTCATAAAAGCCTCTATGATAAGCCCCGAATAAGCGCATGCCCGTGGCGCTTGGCGGACGCGGCGACAGCAACATAACGCCAATTCCAACCACGAGTCACTCACATCGCGCCTTACGAACCCACCAGCGTCCCCGCGCCATCGGTAAGAGTAGCCGCCATGCTCAAAAGCAGAACGGCGGGCTGCATTAAGTTACGCAGCTTGCGCCGCCGCCGTTGACCAGAATTGCTTTAAGCGTCTCCCGTCATGCCCCCTTTATAAGCCCTCAGGCGGCGAAACCGTAAAGTTCGACGGCGTTGGCGCAGATTACCTTGTGCCGAATATCCTCTGGCAAATGTCCCGGTTCATCCTCTATGAAAGACTGGGAATCGGGGCAGACACCGTCCGGATGCGGGAAATCCGATCCCCACATGATGTTGCCTTCGCCAAGGAAATCGAGGAGCCGTGTCCCCACGCGATCCGACTGGTATGTGGCGTAGCATTGCCGATGCCAGTTCTCGGAAGGTTTCATCTTTAGCGTCAAATCCTTGAACTGTTCCTTCCACTCTAGATCCGTGTGCTCCAGAATATAAGGAATCCAACCAATGCCCGATTCGCCGATGACGACCTTTATATTCGGATAGTCTTCGAGAACGCCGCCGTAAATGATCTCCATCAGGATTCGAGACATCGCCATTTGAAAACCGGTGCGACTCACCGCGAATGCCTGCCGCTGCTGCAGCGGCGCAAATCCTTCAGTATCCGCCTTAGGGGTGCCGATCGTGTGGAAATGCACTGGGAGTTTCGCATCATAGATCGCTTCCCAAACCGAATACCAGTCTGGATGAAATAGCGGCTTTAAGTCATGGGTATTGGCAACCTCGACTCCCCCTCACCGCCCCGCGCGCAGCGACACGCATGATTTCATCCACAGCGGCTTCGATGCTATGGCTTGGAATTGCCGCCAGACCCGCAAAGCGCTCCGGTTGACTGGCGCAGAACTTGGCGAGCCACTAATTGTAGATATGCATCATCTCGATCTCGGCTTCAGGATCTTGAAGACGCTGCGCAGCACCGAGAATGCCGCACAACACCTCAGCCTGAATACCGTCGCGGTCCTGGTCCTTAACCCGTAATTCCAGATCGGTTAGCCGCCGTATCCCTTTTTTTTTGCCATCTTCATATAGGCCTTCGGCAGCCATCCGGTCAGACCGGTAAATAGCGCCAGGCACGTATTCGCGACCTGCGGATCCCATCGCATTGACGAGCCCGAAATCGGCGCCGCTGCGGCTGATCCAGCGGGCACCCCCCTCCGCATCCGCGTCGACATAGGGCATCCTTCCCTTCATTTGCCCGCGGGCATTCGCCGTAAAAGGTTCTGGCGGCAACCTGATCAGATTGACATGACAGTCGGCAGAAATGCACGTGTATTCCATCGTAGTCCCCCCTCGTCTTCGCAAACGCAGTTACGATTAAGTTCTGGCGGAAAACGGTTGGGGCAAGTCGGCGTCATCGCTTGCGGAAGATATACCGCAATCCAACTTTCGGTCCGTAGAGCCGTCTTTTAGCGGTAAATCCATAATCTGCGAACAGTTGCTTTAAGTTGTCCGGATTGAAAAATTGCACATGCCGCGGCGGATTGAAGACGTCCCAATCGTCAATATTTTCGGGCACCAGATCGCTGTCTATATTTGGCGTAGTGATGTATGCATACCCATTTTTACTTACACTATTTGAAAATAATTTCATATATCCATCTAAATCTACAATATGTTCTATAACTTCTGATGAATAAACCAGGTTGAATTTTAAGTTTCTATTAGAGAATTCTTGAAATGACTCTCGGTAAAACGTCGACTTCCCGAAGTTGTTCCGCGCGTAAGCTATCGAATTCGCCCCGATGTCAAGACCGCATGGCCTCATGCCCAACAGCCGGAACGCCTCCACCTGGAAGCCGCCTCCACAGCCGACGTCAAGGACGGGGCCGCGCCAGGCAAAGCGATACAGTTGAATTGCAGTTCGC
>CAXGSZ010000398.1:0-3350 GCA_964012455.1 uncultured Alphaproteobacteria bacterium | reverse complement strand
CGCTGAACGCGATGGCCGATGCCGGGCTCAAGCCCAGCGACATCGACGGTATCGCATGCTGCCGCGAAGAGCCAACAGAGATGGCCCACTATCTCGGCATCACCCCTACCTGGGTGGATGGCACCGCGGTGGGCGGCACCTCTTTTCTGATTCACCTGCGGCACGCCGCAGCCGCGATCAACGAAGGCCTCTGCAGCACGGTACTGATCACGCATGGCGAATCGGGCCGCTCTAATGTCGCGAAGTCGCGCCCGGCGGTGCATCCAGGCAGTTGGAACGGCCAATTCGAGCTGCCCTACGGCGTGCTCGGCCCGCCTACCATGTTCACACTTCCGGTCCTGCGCTACTGCAAGGAATACAATGTGCCGATCGAGAAGGTCGCCAATGTTGCCGTCGTTCAGCGCGAATGGGCCGGTAAAAACCCGCGCGCCATGTTCCAAGACCCGATAACACTCGACGACGTGATGGACGCTCGCATGATCGCTTGGCCCTTCACGCTTCTGATGTGCTGCCTTGTCACCGACGGTGGCGGTGCGCTGATCGTGACATCGGCGGACCGAGCTAAGGATTTCCCGACCAACCCGGTCTACATCCTGGGCACCGGCGAGAGCGTCGAATCGCGCATGGTGAGCCAGCTCGAAAGCTATACGAGCAGTCGTGCGTTTCGCGTCTCTTCCAAGAAGGCATTCGAGGAATCCGGCGTGAAGCATCCCGAGGTCGATCATCTAATGATCTACGACGCCTTTGCGCATCTCCCGGTCTGGGGACTAGAAGATCTCGGCTTCTGCGAGCGAGGCGAAGGGCCGGATTTCATATGGGACCGCAACACCGCCCCCGGTGGCAAGTTGCCGATGAACACATCCGGCGGCGGTCTCTCATACACGCATACGGGCATGTACGGCATGTTCGCACTACAGGAGAGCATCCGTCAGATGCGCGGTATCGCTCCGGCCCAGGTCGACGGCGCACAGATCGGCGTCTGCCAGGGCGTCGGCGGCATGTTCGCTGCGGCCGGAACCATCGTCTTCACGAACCAGGAGCCATAGGAGGCTTTCTGGCGCAGCGTGCACTGAACCCTTCCCACCATATGGGGAGGGGGCAGTACACGCTTACGTTGGTTGAACCGCCCGGGCGGTCGGGATACTGTCACGCCAATCAGGACAGAATCTGGGAACGCGCCAATGTCTGAGGCCGCCAACACGAATTTCAGCAACGAGAAAATCAACGTTCCCGACTCTTTTATCGCGGAATTGCGGGAGCTACTCGGCGACCGCGTGTCGACGTCAGAAGCGGTACGTGAGCATCACGGCAACGCGGAGGATTACTTCCCGGTCGCGCCGCCCGATGCAGTTTGTTTCGCCAACACGACGGAAGAAGTTGCGGAGATTGTCAAACTTTGCGCTCGTGACGCCATCCCCGTCATCCCATTTGGCACCGGAACCTCACTCGAAGGTCACGTCCAGGCACTGCGCGGCGGCATTACCATTGACGTCACGAACATGAACGAGATTCTTGAAGTCAACGCCGAGGATCTCGATTGCCGCGTCCAAGCGGGCGTTACCCGCAAACAGTTGAACGAGAGTCTCAGGGACACCGGACTCTTCTTCCCCATCGATCCGGGCGCGGATGCGTCCATCGGCGGCATGACCGCGACCCGCGCAAGCGGCACCAACGCGGTGCGTTATGGCACCATGCGGGAGAATGTGATCGGCTTGACCGTGGTGCTGCCGGACGGTCGCATCATCAAGACCGGCGGTCGCGCCAAGAAATCGGCGGCGGGCTACGACCTGACACGCATGTTCGTTGGCTCAGAAGGGACACTCGGCATCGTCACCGAAATTCAATTGAAGCTTTACGGCATTCCGGAGGCCATCACATCAGCAGTTTGCCAGTATCCTTCGCTCGAGGATGCGATCAACACGGTAATACTGACGATCCAGTGCGGCATTCCAGTTGCACGGATCGAACTGCTCGACGAAAAGCAGATGGAAGCCTGTATCGCTTTCTCCAACCTGCAGGGCTACGAGAGCAAGCCAACGCTTTTCTTCGAGTTTCACGGCACGACTGCCTCCGCACAGGAACAGGCGGAGACGGTTGACGGCATTTCCGACGATTTCGGCGGCAGCGCCTTTGCGTGGTCTTCGACGACAGAGGAACGAAACAAACTCTGGCAGGCCCGGCACGATGCCTACTACGCGGCGCTGGCGCTCGCCCCCGGCAAGAAGGGCATCGCGACCGACGCCTGTGTTCCGATCTCTAAATTGGCGGAATGTTTGCTGGAAACCCGACGCGACATCGACGAGAGCGGCTTTCTCGCACCGATCGTCGGGCACGTCGGTGACGGCAATTTCCATCTTGTCATTCTTGTCGACCCGGACAATGAAAATGAAATGCACCGGGCGCACGAACTGAACGATCGGCTTGTCCACCGGACAATCGCGCTCGGCGGCACCTGTACAGGGGAGCATGGTGTCGGCTGCGGCAAGATGGACTTCCTGATTGCCGAGCATGGCGGCGATGCCATCAGTGTCATGCGTTCATTAAAGACCGCCATCGACCCGCAGAACATCATGAATCCGGGAAAAATCATCCGGGTCTGAGGCGAGGCGGAGACCGGTCACTTGCGCAAGCTCATCTATGTCCTCACTGGCCTGATCGTCCTGATCGTGGCGGGTTTGCTGGTCGTGCCGGGTTTCTTCGATTGGAATACCTACAAGCCACAGATTACCGCCGCGGTGAAAGACGCGCTGGGCCGGGAGTTGCGGATCGTCGGCGATATCAACATCACGATCCTTCCAAGCCCCGCGCTCAGCGTACGCCGGGTCAGTCTTGAGAACGTCGAGGGCGCCGAGAACCAGGAGATGGTCGCTTTCGATGAGGTGGAGGTAAATGTAGATGTAAGTGCCCTGTTGGCAGGTAAGATCGCCGTCACCAGCGTGCGATTGGTCCGCCCGGTAATTGCACTTGAAATCACCAAAGACGGCCAAGCGAGCTGGGACATCAAACTTCTCGGCGATGCTCCCTCCACGATTGCCTCCACGCCATCGACGGCAACATCGACAGCGAGCAGCGATCTCGCCGTTGATGTTTCACTCGACAGCCTTCTGATCGAAGATGCGGTCATAAGTTATAACGACACCCGTTCGGGCCTCGTCGAACGGATTAGCGGCCTGACAACGAAAATTGCTGCGGATTCGCTGAATGGCCCGTTCCGCGCTGAGGGCCGCATGACGACACGCGGTATTCCATTGAGCTTCAGCTTAAATGTCGGACGATTGACGCCAAACCAGGCTCTGCCAGTCAAACTCCAGATCGGGCATGACGAAACGTCGGCGAATTTGCGTTTCGTT
>CAXGSZ010000397.1:0-3360 GCA_964012455.1 uncultured Alphaproteobacteria bacterium | reverse complement strand
CGAAAGAGTGGATGGAATCGTAATGGATCTCGCCTGCGTTCCGCTCCCTGATGGCGGTTGTCTGGTCAGTTACGTCGACATAACCGATACTGTGCGGGTACAACACGCGCTGGAGGAACGCAACTTGGCACTTGAAATGGCGGATCAGGTAAAGATCGAATTCATTGCCAATGCTAGCTACGAACTCCGGACACCTCACAATACGATTGTGGGTTGCACGGACGATTTGGATGACGGACTTTTCGGTGAACTCAATCCGCGTCAAAAAAAGTATGTTGGTGGTATCATCAATGCGTCATGGCAGCAGACCGAACTGACCGGCGATATCCTCGACCTGGCGACAATTGAAACCGGCTACATGGCACCCGACCTACAACGGGTCTCCGTAGCCGAGATTCTGAAGAACGTGCGGGATAACGCCCCCGAAAAGATTGAGAGCGGTCAGCTCAAGATCAAATTTGAGGTGGACGATTCCATGGGGATCGTCATCAAGAATGACGCGTCTGGTCTCTGCGATATGTTCGAGCATGACTATCCATACGTAAGCCGGACCGGATCGGGCCTGGGGCACGCATTGACCCAGGGTCTCGTCGAATTGCACGGCGGAGATCTCGAGATTCGCAACAATATCGAGCGTGGCACACACGCAATGGCCTTATTCCCGGTGGAAGAACCATCGTCGACGGCGGCAAAAACCCTGGCTTCCGTTTAAATATGTTGGTGCATCCGGACGCAGAATCGAGCATCATCGCGATATTTACACTGCGCGACGAAGCGGCCACAGCGCGTCTTGGAAGCGCATTGGCGGACGCGCTCAGGCAAGGCGATATCATCGCGCTCGAAGGAGCACTCGGTATGGGCAAGACGGCACTCGCGCGAGGTCTCGTCCGACGCCTATGCGGTTACGAGACCGTGGTCGCGAGCCCGACATTCACGCTGGTTCAGATTTACGATACGCCTGATTTCCCCCTCTGGCATTGCGACCTCTACCGCATTGAGAGCGACGAAGACGCCATCGAGATCGGCCTCGGCGAGGCCTTCACGGAAGCAGCCACATTGATTGAGTGGCCGGAGCGGCTGGATTCGCTGCTCCCATCGCATCACCTCCGGCTCAAGTTTATCCGAGAGGAAGCGGACGGAAGCCGTATTGCCGAATTGAGGGGCGATCCGGAATGGAGCCGGCGCCTCAAGGGAATTTCGCTCGATGGACGATCGTAGTCGTTCTATCGACGCTTTCCTGAAACACACCGGATGGGGCGGTGCGGAACGCGCTCCCTTGGCCGGGGACGCTTCGTTTCGCAGATATGTCAGGCTGTTTCATCCGAGCGGTGAAACGGCAATTTTGATGGATGCGCCCCCCCCCCAGGAAGATGTCCGCCCATTCATCAAAATTGCGGAATGCTTGCTTGACCTGTCGTTTAGTGCACCTCGGATTTTACACGCCAATATTGAGCAAGGCTTTTTGCTACTCGAAGATTTCGGGGACACCACCTACACCCGACTGCTGGCGCAAGACGGCGATGAGAGTGAGCTTTACCTACTTGCCACCGATACCCTCATTGATCTCCACCGCAGCTTCTCTGCCGGAGACGGTATACCGCCCTACGACGATGATCGGTTGCTCGACGAAGTGGCGCTTCTGGTCGACTGGTTCCTGCCTGCGATCCGCGGCGAGGAGACAGCGCCAACGACGCGGAACGCTTATCTCGATCTATGGAAATCGACAATACCCTTGGCGCGTAATGTGCCGAATACGCTCGTTTTGCGGGACTACCATGTAGATAATCTGATGCATCTTCCGGGTCGGTCGGGTACTGCCGCGTGTGGCCTGCTTGACTTTCAAGACGCCGTAATCGGTCCGGTAAGCTATGACCTGGTGTCTTTGCTCGAGGACGCGCGGCGGGACGTCGACCCTCACATCGCGTCGCAATGCCTCGATCGATACATGGATGCTTTCCCCAACCTTGACGCAGATAAGGTCCAGGCTTCCTACGCAATCCTCGGAGCGCAGCGAAGCGCAAAAATCATCGGCATCTTTACGAGATTGGACCGACGAGACAACAAGCCCGTTTATCTCGAACACTTCCCGCGCGTCTTTCGCTGGCTTGAGAAAGACTTGCAACATCCAGCGCTTGATAACATCCGGACGTGGCTTGACCATGAAGTGCCGCCCGCGATGCGCTCTGCGCCGCGCAAATCGTGGCAATGACCAAAAGCAGGCACGCTATGGTTCTCGCTGCCGGCCTCGGCCTGCGCATGCGGCCGCTAACGAATTACAAGCCGAAGGCACTGGTCGTTTTGCAGGGCCAGACACTTCTCGACCGGGCATTAAGGAAATGCCGAGAGGCCGGCGTCGATACGTTGGTGGTCAACACCCACTACAAGGGCGAAATGATTGTCCGCCACGTTGGCAGTATGTCAGACGTCACGCTTTCGGAGGAGGACCAACTTTTGGAAACCGGTGGCGGCGTCACCAAAGCCTTGCCTCTGCTGGGCGAGCGCGCATTCTTCGTCGTCAACTGTGATTCTGTTTGGACGGATAGTAAGAGGCCTGCGCTGCAGCGCATGACAGCACATTGGCGAGATACCGAAATGGACGCGCTACTGTTATTGCAACCGGCCGACCGCGCATTCGGCTATGAAGGCGCCGGCGATTTTTCAATCGATGCTGACGGCCGACTAAGCCGCCGCGGCCAGGACATGCGCGCGCCACTGGTCTTCATTGGGGTGCAGCTGCTTCACCCCCGCCTTTTCGCGGATACGAAGGTTGAGCGCTTCTCGCTGAACCGTATTTATGACCGCTCCCTTTCGGATGGTCGTCTGTTCGGTCTCGTGCATGACGGCGAGTGGTTCCACGTCGGGACACCTGGGGACCTCGCGACCGCCGAGCGCTTGATGGAGCCCGACGAATGACAGGGGCGGCAGATGTTGCGACCATTCCGGCGGGTGCATCTTTCGTCGATGTCCTGGCGCGCGGCCTTATCGAGGAGGCAGGTGACGACCTCTTTCAGCTCGCCGATACCCTTGTATTGTTGCCGAACCGGCGCGCGTGTCGAGCGCTTAGGGATGCGTTCCTACGCGTAGGCGAGGGGCAGCCCATGTTACTACCCGAGATGCGGCCGCTCGGCGATACGGATGAGGACCCGTTTCTGGTTGCCGAAACTCCATCCGAGGCAACCATCGATGTGCCGCCGGAGATTCACCCATTACGGCGTCGATTACTCATGGCGAACCTGGTCCGCGAGTATACCCCTGACGGCGAACAAATTTCATTCGATCATGCAGTTCGGCTCGCCGGCGAACTCGCGCGCCTTGTTGACCAGGCCCAGACCGAAGGTCTGACATTCGATCGCCTCGACG
>CAXGSZ010000396.1:0-3369 GCA_964012455.1 uncultured Alphaproteobacteria bacterium | reverse complement strand
TGTCGAGCTGCGCCGTGCCAATGCCATGGCTTAATCCGCCTATTGCAGGCCTTCGCCCTGCGCCAGGGCGGCAATGGTACGCGCGAGCAGGCGAATCTCGTTGCGAACTTCCTGTACTGCTTCCTCGCGTCCCGTTGTCTGATCGGAAAGCAGACGTGCCAGGTGCGCATCAATGTTTCTGAGGGCTGCTGCGGTTTGACTATTGTTCGACATGGTTTGCGCCTCCGTCAGTGCGGATAAAAGTGGCCTGAGGTCGGATTGGCCTTGGGCTAACTTGAGGAGCAAATCTTGCTGCGCGCGCATTGACTCGCTGAGGGAACCGAGGTTTTCCGTCAATTGAACAATGCGTCGATTGGCGTCAATGCGGCTGTCCTCTCCGCGCGCCAGTGTTCGCTGAAGGTTTTCGAGACTGTCCGCGGTCTGCTCGAGCAACGCCTGTATATACGCGGGAACGGCCTGATCGCCGTCTCCAACGGGTCCGCCACCTCCAAGGCGGGTCTGGCCGGAAAGCCACTCTTCAAGATCATTATAGAAACGGTCCTGGGCTTGTCCGGCTTGCAGCGCGAGAAAACCAAGTACGAGAGATCCGGCGAGACCGAAAAGGGATGAGCTGAATGCTGTGCCCATGCCTGCAAGTGGGGCCTGCAATCCGCCTTTAAGGCGCTCGAAGACCCCTTGCATTGCGCCTTCTTCGACCGAAAGTCCTGAGATGACGTCGCCGATGGATCGTACTGTTTCAAGCAGGCCCCAAAAAGTACCGAGCAATCCAAGAAATACGAGCAGGCCAATAAAATACCGCGCTGTTTCCCGCCCTTCATCCAGCCGTGTTGCAATTCCGTCGAGAAGAGACCGCATCGCCATTGTGGAGAGACTGAAACGGTCGCCGCTTCGCTCGCCGAGCATCGCCGCCATGGGGGCCAGCAGCCGTGGACCGCGTCCGCTGGAAGCCGATAGACCGTCGCGACGGAAGGATTCGATCCAGGCCACCTCGGGTCGCAGCATGAGGACGAGCCGAAACATATGAAGTATGCCGATCAGCAACACACCCAGGATCACACTGTTGAGCACCGTGTTAGCGAGAAATGCGTCGCGCAACGGGTCGAGGAGGAAAAACCCAACGGCGCAAACCGCGGCCAAGAAAATCAGCATACGGACGAGGTAGCTTTGAGGCCTGGTCATCTGGTCCGTGGATCCCTGTCGTGTGGGCGTTGAGCGTCTATTGTTGGACTAGGATGTCGACGCGATCGGGTGGCATGTCTTCGACGTTGGTCTGGCCGAGAGCGCGCACATCCATACGCGTGCTCCGGATTCCTTCCTTCATAAAGTAGGTTCTTACCGCAAGCGCTCGAAAGAGCGAACTCCGGCGTGCCTGACTGGCCGACCCGCTGCCGTTTGCTGCGTAACCCATCAACTGGATGCGGATATCGTCATCCTTCTTCATACGTTCCACGAGCCCATTGAGGGCGTCTGAGGCGTTAGATGGTAAATCCTGCGCCCCAACGGAGAAGGGAATGCTGTAGAGGTTGCCGTCCGGACTGACAGAGATGCTCCCGACAGGACCGACAGGGCGTGATTCGGGTTCGGCGACAACGCGTGATTGTTCGGCGGGCGGCGCCTTTATCGGCGGCGGGGCTGTAGTGGGTTTCGGGGCGAGCACCACCGGCTTTGCTAGCGCTGTCTTTGGCGGTGCCGGCAATGGCGGTCGAATTGGTGCGGGGGTCTGAATAGACGCTGGAGCGGTTACAATGGATTTCGGTTTAACGGTTGGAGGTGCGGGTGCCGTTGGCACGGACGGTGGTGTCAGGCGTGCTTTTGGTTTCGGAGGCGCGGGCATTGCGACCGGAGGTTTTGGTGGCGCAATCGGTGCGGGCGCACGACGAACCGCGACTTTCGGTGCTGGCCGCGGCGGTGGCAAGGGCCTTGCGACCGGTGGTAGCGAGCGCTTAATCGGTCGGGGCGGCGGAGCGACGCTTGCTGGTGCCGGAGGAGCGATCTGTCGTGTCGCGGTCCCGCCGGAGATATTGCCAGCCGGTAAATTCAACTTCGAGCGAGGCATTGTGCGCGGTGGTGGCGCTAACAGTCGGCCACGCGCGCCTCCCGCAACAAGCGCCGGGCGACGCGCCATGACAGGCCTGGTAGGTATAGGCACTGTCTTCCGATAGATATCCGGTAAACTGTGTTGCGGGCCGAGTTGATCGAGAACCTGCAAATCCACGCTAACCGTCGGATTGCCGTATTGATCCGTGTAAACGTGTGTTTGTGCCGCGGCGGGAAGACTTCCGAGCAGAAATTCGGAGAGGAAGTAGAGGATTCCGACAGATGTCAGGTTTCCATGTTTGCGGCGCGCAATCAATCTTTTCATCTTCGCCTTAGTTTGTCGACGGTCCCAAGAGCAACCTAAACCATCTTTTAAAGATATCTCAGGGCGTCTGCAGCGACAACAGAAAGTCGGAGATCGTTTGTGCCGTTTAGGGGGTGCCTCGCGCCAGGAGATCCGTGAGCTTCCGATGGAGACCGTCGTTCGTCGCCAGGATATCGGCTGCACCGAGATCGTATCGTTGGCCTTCCAGGTTCGTCACGAACCCGCCCGCCTCGCGGACCAACAAAAGGCCGGCGGCAACGTCCCAAGGCTCCAATCCGTTTTCCCAAAAGCCGTCATACCGGCCAGCTGCGACATAAGCGAGATCGAGCGCCGCTGCACCATAACGACGGATGCCAGCTGTTTTTTTCATCACGGATCGCATTTGATCCATGAACAAATCGCAGGTTTCCTCGTCATCGCGATTGAATGGCATGCCTGTCGCCAACAATGCCTCATCGAGGCGCGTGCGTCCCGATACCCGAAGGCGACGGTTGTTGACAAAGGCGCCTATGCCGCGCTCCGTCCAAAACAACTCATCCTTTATCGGATCGAACACCACACCGGCAATGATCTCATTATCGCGCGACAAGGCGATCGACACACAGAAATGCGGTAGGCCGTGCAAGAAATTCGTTGTCCCATCGAGTGGGTCTACGATCCAAACGTGGGATTTGTCCGAACTACCGATGCGGCCACTCTCTTCCATTAGAAAACTGAATTCCGGTCGTCCTCTTTTCAGTTCTTCTTTGACGATCTTCTCGGCCTTGAGATCGGCCGCGCTCACGAAATCACCAGGCCCCTTTCGGCTGACTTGTAGCTGGTCGACCTCGCCGAAGTCCCGAATCAACGCTCGTCCGGCGCGCTCGGCGGCACGCACCATTACATTCACATCGGCGGAGCGTCTCGGCATATGGGTACTTTCCGCGCCAGTGGCGCCGGTCGTTTAATCTTTGGCGCGCTCGACATAGGAGGCGTCGGCGGTACTGATGACGACACGGGTGCCGGAC
>CAXGSZ010000395.1:0-3373 GCA_964012455.1 uncultured Alphaproteobacteria bacterium | reverse complement strand
CTGCATCGGATCGACCCGATCCATGCCACGGTGGCCGGTGTCCTGCATATAGGGATCGTATTCATTCATGAAGCGGCGACCGTTCTTGCCCACGAGAATCCAACTCATGGGTGCCTCGGCTTCACGCACGCCCGGCACCCAATCGGGCAATCGCTTGGTCCGGATGGCAAATGGTAGATCCGGATGGCGAAATCCATAGGTGCCGTGGAAATGCCACATGTGCCACAAATCCGCACCGAGATCCGTCGTCATGCGGATGCCGTCTCCCGTGTTTCCAACAAAGGCGGCAGTATAGACAGGATTGATCTGCCAGTACTGCCGTTGCATCTCCGGTGCGTGTTCGAATCCGCCACAAGCAAGAATAACACCCTGCTTGGCTTCAAACGCTTTCGGGCCGTTACCGTCATCGAGCCATATTCCGCTCACAGCCCCATCGCCGTCCGTAATCAATCGCTTGGCAGATACACCCAGTCTTTCCTCGATACCACGTGCGGCAATGTTGTCTTGCAGCACCTTGAACATGAACGGGCCACCGCTCAAAGCGTTGGCATAGGCATAGTCCCGCTTCGGATCGAATCCCGGAATTTCATCAATCTGCAAGAAGTACATCTTGTCGTAGCCGGGAAACGTATAGTTACCGGGTCGTTCCGTCCGCTTTATTTGCGCCCCATTGACCTTGATCAGCTCTTGAACGTATTCGTCAATCTGAACCATCTCGTCGACAAAAGCCTCGAGTATATTGTCAGGTGTGGTCCCGTCATTCGTCGCTTTCAGGTACGCGAAGGTTGCGTCGCGATCATGGGGCAAACGAAGACCGCCACCCGAACAGATTGAAATCCCGCCAGGATTGGGCATTTTCTCGGCCAGCAATACTTTCGCGCCAGCGTCGTGCGCGTTTATTGCCGCAACCGCACCTCCAAAACCGTAACCAACAACAATCACGTCGAAGATTTCGTCGAAAGTGTCAACGGTCTTGCTCAACATATCGATCTCTCCTGTTAGAAAGGACGATCCCCCTTGACCGTCACCCGGTAACCTGACCGGGTTTCAGGGAAATAATCCCAGACCGCCTTGTGCTGCGCGGCGCGGTTGTCCCAAAACGCGACAGATTTCGGGCGCCAGCGGAATCGGCAGTGAAACTCGGGCGTCGCAATATGGCGAAACAGCATATCCAATAGTGCGTCGCTTTCCTTCTTCGACACTCCATTGATCGCCGTCGTATAGGAGGAATTTACATACAGCCCTTTACGACCGGTAACGGGATGGGTTCGCACGACAGGATGCACCGCATTTGGATAACGGACGTCCGGGTCACGAAAGCGCCCATCTTCGCCGTAGCGAACCGTCAGCGTATGTTTTGAATCGTGAACCGCTGTCAGTCCATCGAGCATGTCGCGCACCGGTTGGGAAAGCGCCTCATAGGCCCGATACATATTCGCGTACATCGTGTCGCCGCCTGACGCCGGTACCTCATGAATATGTAAGATGCTCCCCATCGGCGGTTCATCATCGCAGGTGACATCACTATGCCAGGTTTCCCCCACCACCCAGGATGAATTTTCATCCGCGTGCACGTTGATGACTTCCGGATGGCCTCCGGGGCCGGGCGCGGCGGGATGGACGTGAAGTTCGCCGAACAATCGACCGAAATCCTTATGCTGTTCCAGCGTCATATTCTGATCGCGAAAAAACAGAACAAGATGGGTCATTAGAGCGTCATGCAATTCTTGAAATGTCTGCTGACCCATAGGCTTCGACAGGTCAACACCGCTCACTTCCGCTCCGATAACAGGATTGAGCGGGGCAACGCTTATCGTTTGGAAATCAGTCAACATCCCCGGGACCTAGAACGGTTTATCGCCCGTGATCGTTACGCGGTAGCCATGGCGGACCTGCGGGAAATAATCCCACACTGAGCGGTGCTGGGCGCACCGATTGTCCCAAAAGGCGACGGATTTTTCGCGCCATTTGAACCGGCAATGAAACTCCGGCGTTGCGATATGGTCGTATAGCATCTTTAGGATGGCATCGCTTTCGTTCTTGTTGAGACTTTCAATCCGCGTCGTAAAATTTTCATTCACGAACAAAGCCTTGCGTCCGGTCACCGGATGCGTTCGCACAATCGGATGCAGTGAGGAGGGATAGCTATCATCACCATCCCGCAACTTGCCCGACGCCCCAAAACGGTCACGGTGCACATGTGCTGATTCGTTCCAGGCCTTCAATCCGGACACCAACGCCTTGACCGGCTCGGACAGTGCCTCAAACGCCGCATATCCGCTCGCGAACATGGTATCTCCGCCGGAATCCGGAATGGTATGCAAATGCAGAATGCTGCCCATCGGCGGCTCGAGGTCGCAGGACACATCCGAGTGCCACTTCATACCGGCAACAACCTTGGACTTCTCGTCCGCATGGATAGTGATGATTTCCGGATGTCCATCCGGCGCTTTCGCAGTGGGGTGGATATGCAACTCTCCGAACAGCCGTCCGAAATTCTTATGCTCGTCGAGCGACATGTCCTGGTCGCGGAAAAAGATCACCTGATGCTTCATCAGAGCATCGTGAATTTCCTGGTAGGTCTGGTTGCCGAGCGGCTTGGAGATATCGACTCCACTGATCTCCGCTCCGATTATGGGGGTAATCGGTTCGACCTCGATTGTTTCGTAAGTCACACTGCGATCCTTTCCTAACTAACCTTGATAGAATGGCCGACCCGACTTGCGGATCCAAATACGGATTAGATGCCGCTTGCGCTCGGGCTCGTCCCAATCCCGGAATGCCGTGCGCCGATGCCCAAGCCGGCGATTGTTAACGATCTGAATCTGGCCACGTTCGAATTCGAACCGCTTGCAGAGGTTGTCGACCTCCGTCGTTTTACACAGCGCATCGAGGGCCTGACGCGTTTCGGCGTCCATTTCCTTTTGCAGCATCGTGTAACCATGCTCGACGAGACGAGGTGAGAAGTTCACCGAAAGCAAGCCGTCCTTAATCTCGAACATCGGCTTAAAGGATACCTCTTCGTCACCCGGCGCATGCTCTTTTTGCCTGTCAAACCAGAAGGGCTCGAAGAGACGCGGAACGATGTCGCGATGATCTTCCAGTAGCTTGTTGTAAACGCTCTCGAAACTAACGATACCGCTAACGCCGCCCTTGCGCGCGGTCTGCAAACAAAACAACGACACAAAGTCGGGTGGAAGATTGAAACTGTTGTCGTTGTGAAATCCTTGCCCACCGCTCGTCCAGGACGAACGGATACCGCTTCCAGGGGTGGCCTTACCACCTTTGTCCTTAATGTCATAAACTAGAGTGCCATCCCATTTTTGAGCCACAGGGCGCCCCACACCGGACATTAGCAGCCAGTAAATCTTGG
>CAXGSZ010000394.1:0-3374 GCA_964012455.1 uncultured Alphaproteobacteria bacterium | reverse complement strand
GTATCGAGGGCTTCGATGCGCGCTTCGCTCGCCGCCAGAACGACCTGACTGCGTGTGTAGAGCAATGAATCCCAGCTGAGGTCCGATCCGGTCTCCGCCACGAGGTCGACAGCGCCGAACCCGAGAATTGTTGTGGATGTCGATGCCAGCGCGATTTCCGCGACAGCACGCACACCCTTTGCTGTCTCTACCGCAGGGAAAAGTTCAATATCGGCTCGATAAGGCCTCAGCATTTCTGCCATCCACCGAACTTCTTCTGGCGATTCGACTTTTGGAATCATGATACCGTCCGGCAAATGATCCATCTCGAAGAGGGCCTCGAGATCGCGGAGGCCTTCAGGTAATCGTGGGTTGTTGATGCGCAGGTACCGTAGTACGGGACGATCGGTCAGCTCGCCGAAGAATCCGCCGACAGATACGCGCGCTTCGGCCTTACGATCCGGTATGACCGCGTCTTCCCAGTCCACAATGACGATATCCGCGCCGGTTGCGATGGCTTTATGGAACCGGTCCGGGCGGATTGCCGGGACGAACAGCATGGAACGGCGCGGCGTCTGCGACATATCAAGCCTCTAAAAGGAACGGGGCATACCTAGCACGTGTTGGCCAATATAGCTGAGGATCAGATTCGTTGAAATTGGCGCCGTACGGTAGAGCCGTGCCTCCCGCCATTTACGTTCGATATCGTACTCTCGCGCAAAAGCAAAGCCGCCAAAGGTCTGCATCGTTGCCTCACCCATTTTCCAGGCGGCTTCCGCGGCTAGATGCTTGGCAATATTCGCTTCCGCGCCGCAATCGACACCGGCGTCGAAGAGGGCCGCCGCCTTGCGTGCCATTAGGTCGGCGGCTTCGATTTCCGCATAAGCCGCGGCAATTGGGAATTGGATGCCCTGATTGCAGCCGATGGGCCGACCGAAGACGACCCGCTCGGTCGAATAGTCGACGGCTTTCTTGGTGAAGTACCGCGCGTCGCCGATGGACTCTCCCGAAATCAAGATTCGCTCAGCGTTCATGCCATCCAGGATGTAGCGGAAGCCTCTGCCTTCCTCGCCGATCAGCGAGTTTTCCGGGATTCGGCAATTGTCGAAAAAGACTTCGGTCGTGTTGTGATTGATCATCGCATCGAGCGGTTTGATCTCGCATCCGTTGCCGACCGCGTCACGTAAGTCGACCAGGAAGACGGAAATACCGTCGATGCGTTTCTCCACCTGGTCCGCAGGTGTCGTGCGGGCCAGGAGCAGCATTAAATCGGAGTGCAGCGCTCGGCTCGTCCATACTTTTTGACCGTTGACCACATATTCGTTGCCGTCTTTTTCGGCTTTCGTCCGGGTCTGCGTCGTGTCTGTACCCGTCGTGGGTTCGGTGACGCCGAAAGCCTGCAGTCGCAGTTCGCCGGTCGCGATTTTTGGTAGGTACTCACGCTTCTGTTCTTCGCTACCGTGACGCAGCAGGGTTCCCATGATGTACATCTGCGCGTGACAGGCGGCGGCGCTGCAGCCGTTGGCGTGCACGGTTTCGAGAATGACGGCACCCGCCCGAATCGGGAGACCCGAACCGCCGTATTCTTCCGGAATCAACGCGCCCAGGAATCCGGCGCCAGTCAACTCCTTCACGAACGCTGTCGGATAACTCCCTTCCGGCCCTTGATCTTCCAGACCGCGCCAGTACTCGCCAGGGTACTCTTCGCAAATCTTACCGACAGCCTCACGAATGTCTCGATAGTCTTCGCTGAGGTCCAGCGATACACTCTCTCCGCTCATGATCTACTCCGCTGCCACAGCAAACTGCGTTGCAGGCGCGTATCCTTTCGGGACACCCGCCTTGGCAATGGCACCGCTCAAGCGGGCGTCCGGAAGGTTCGTCTCGATCAGTTCGCGAATGCCGCAAAGCGCGTCGAGGTCGATACCTGTTCGCAGGCCCATGGCCTCCGCCATGAATACACCGTCTTCCATGACCATATTGCCGGTGGCGCCCGGCGCCCAAGGACATCCGCCAAGGCCTGCGAGGCAGGCATCGAAGCTTCGAATGCCGGCATCCAGGGCCGCTTCCATATTGGCGAGGCCCATGCCGCGTGTGTCATGGAAATGCGCCGTCATGGTAACGTCTGGGCCCAGTTCCGATTGCAGCAACCGAAACATGTCGCGCACTTGCCTTGGGTTGGCGTAGCCGACGGTGTCGCAAACCGTCAGACGGTCCGCACCCGCTTCGATGAACTGCTGCGCGAGTTTGACTGTCGCGGCGGGCGCGACGTTGCCCTCCATGGTGCATCCAAATACTGTCGAGAGGCCGCCGTCAATCACAAATTGTTTGTCTACTGGTAGGGCATCGCGCATCTCGACAATACGGCGGAAGTCTTCGATCGATTCTTCCGGCTTGCGGCGCACGTTGCTGAGGTTGTGGGTCTCGGATACGGAGGCTACGAAGTTGAGCTTTTTCATTCCAAGTTCGACACCGCGTTCCGCGCCTTTCATGTTCGGAATCAGTGCCGAAATAATGCAGTCGCCGGTATCGGTGGCATGGGCTGCTTCGACCACCTCCACCGCATCCTTAAATTGAGGAATCAGCTTGGGCGGGACGAAGGAGCAGACCTCAATTGCCGGCATGCCTGTCGCTATTTCCGCTTTCATCCAAGCGATCTTCGCTTCTGTTGGAAAGAACCCGTCAACGTTCTGAAGTCCGTCGCGCATTCCGACTTCGCGGAACTCAATATCTATACCATAGCGCATTAGCGAATATTCTCCCTGCACTCGATTTGCGTATTTGTCCGGACAAATCCAGCCAAAGTTTTATGTCTGGTGAATTTACCTGTCAAACACGATGTCATTGTCGCAGTTGCTGGTCCATTTTTAAAGGCCTAGCCGATGAGGAAATGCTTGTTCACGCCAGCAACCGGCTTCGATTTCTTCGACTGCCATGCCTCAAACCGAGCGTTGGTGACACTGCGCCCTGCTTGAAGAGAGTACCGCGAGCAAATGTATCTTGCGTGGCGAGGGATGGACGCAGGTATTCGGCGGACAGGTTGACGATTTTCAGAAACCGCACTTATTCGCCTTCAATCAAAACCTCGAGGATGGCCGTATATTTGAGGAGGCCACCAACGACACAGCCATGATCGGCCGGTACGTATTGGTTGCCAGTTTTCGAATTGGTTTGCTGCATCACTGTCGTCAATTCGGAGAATTCCTTAAGGATGTTTATATTGACAACAGAGGTTAGGGAATGGGGCGATTGATTTCCTGGAAGCGGCCCTCTTCCTTGAGGGCAATCATGCGCTCGAATGTTTCCATCAGGCGGTTTCTCCAAGACCTGTCATAGGCCCGACAGCGCGTCTCATGAATCAGGCAATAAAGTTAACGACGTGGTCGGCTTGATCC
>CAXGSZ010000393.1:0-3387 GCA_964012455.1 uncultured Alphaproteobacteria bacterium | reverse complement strand
CAAATGAAAGTGATGACGAGGACGTCTCGGCGATCGCGGCGGAGTCTGAAGCGGACTGACACCGCATTGTCAGGTAAAGCGGATGGCGCCCTTGCGGCGTCATTTTGCTGTCTGGTTTTCGGGAGAGCTTGCGGGCGACCGCTAGACTTCATATGGGGTGCGGGGTAGAACGCCATGAACGTCTGCAAAGGGTGTTTGCCGTGTTGCAGCATATGAATACAAGGTGAATTTGGCCGTGCGAGACACGGTGAGGCAGAGAACGGCTTCATGACGAGTGTGAGCGATATCCGCAGCGGCTTTCTCGACTACTTTGCGAAGAATGGACATGAGATCGTATCCTCTTCGCCGCTGGTGCCGAGGAATGACCCGACGCTGCTGTTTACCAATGCGGGGATGGTTCAGTTTAAGAACGTCTTTGTTGGTTCCGAGCAGCGGCCCTATTCGCGGGCCACGACGTCTCAGAAATGCGTTCGGGCCGGTGGTAAGCACAATGACTTGGAGAATGTCGGTTACACTGCCCGACACCATACGTTCTTCGAGATGCTGGGGAACTTTTCCTTTGGTGATTATTTCAAAGATTTGGCAATCGAACTCGCCTGGAATTTAGTGACTAAGGAATATGGCCTCGACCCTTCGCGCTTGTTGGTGACGGTGTATTCGGAGGATGAGGACGCCGCGGCCTTGTGGCGGAAAATCGCTGGGCTTTCAGACGACATGATCATCCGCATTCCAACGTCGGACAATTTTTGGGCAATGGGCAATACGGGTCCCTGTGGACCATGCTCCGAGATTTTCTACGACCACGGCCCGTCCATACCGGGAGGACCTCCGGGAAGCGCCGACGAGGACGGTGACCGGTTCATAGAAATATGGAACCTGGTCTTCATGCAATTCGAACAAGTGACGCCGGAAGAACGGATCAACCTGCCGAAACCCTCGATCGATACGGGTATGGGGTTGGAGCGAATTGCCGCTCTTTTGCAAGGCAAGCACGACAATTACGACACGGATTTGATCCGCGCATTGATCGAGGCCTCAGCGGAATCCTCCGATACGCCGGCTGACGGCGACCGGTCGGTTTCGCACCGTGTCATTGCCGATCATCTGCGGGCCTGCAGCTTCCTAATTGCAGATGGCGTATTGCCTTCGAACGAGGGTCGGGGCTACGTATTGCGGCGGATCATGCGGCGCGGCATGCGTCATGCGCATCTGTTGGGCTGCCGTGAACCGTTGATGTGGCGACTCGTGGCCGCACTGGTGACGGAGATGGGCCACGCGTTCCCGGAACTCGTCCGCGCGAGAGCGCTCATCGAGGAGACATTTAAACTCGAAGAGACACGCTTCAAGGAAATGTTGGCGCGCGGGTTGCGGTTACTAGAGGACGAGACGAACAAACTCGGGGATAGGGAAACGCTCTCAGGTGACGTCGCCTTCCGTCTCTATGACACGTTTGGATTTCCACTCGATCTCACGCAGGACATTCTGCGCGGGCAGGGCCGCCAGGTAGACGAGGTGGGATTCGATGTCGCAATGGAGCGTCAACGGGAGGCCGCGCGCAAAGCGTGGGCAGGTTCGGGAGAGGCGGTGACAGAAGAGGTCTGGTTCGACGTTCGCGAGGAGAGCGGTGTCAGCGAGTTTCTCGGCTACGATACCGAAGCAGCTGAAGGCGTAATCGCATCGATCGTCGTGGATGGGCAGCCTGCTGAAAGACTGGAAGCTGGGCAGAGCGGCATGGTCGTGACCAATCAGACGCCGTTCTACGCGGAGTCTGGTGGGCAGATGGGTGACGAGGGCTTGCTCTTTACGTCCGAAGGGGCGGAATTCGCAGTAAGCGATACAGTGAAGCGGCTCGATGACCTGCATGTTCATGTTGGTGAAATGCGACGGGGAACGCTCGCTAAAGAAGACGCCGTAGAGATGCGCGTCGACGGTGAGCGGCGAACGCGAATGCGAGCGAACCACTCCGTAACCCATTTGCTTCATGCCTCACTTCGTGAGCGCCTCGGAGATCATGTGGCGCAAAAGGGATCGCTGGTTGCGCCGGACTATCTTCGTTTCGACTTCAGCCATCCCAAAGCGGTCTCCGCGGAAGAACTCCTCGCGATTGAGGCAGATGTGAATGACCGTATTCGCGAAAACGCATCTGTAGTCACCCGGCAGATGACGCCGGATGAGGCACAGAAGGCCGGTGCCGTCGCTCTTTTTGGCGAGAAGTACGGTGACGAAGTCCGGGTCGTCTCGATGGGCGATGCGAAGACGGATAGCGAGTTGCCGTATTCGATGGAATTGTGCGGTGGCACGCATGTTCGTCGTACCGGCGATATTGGCGTCTTCAAGATTACATCGGAATCCGCCGTGGCCGCGGGTGTGCGTCGGGTCGAAGCGATGACCGGAGCGGCGGCGCTCGATCACATTGCAATGCGTGAGGCGATTGTCGCCGATGCGGCGCAGGTTCTGAATGCGGCTCCGGGTGACATCCCGACGCGGGTTAACGCGCTGCTTCAGGAACGACGTACTATGGAGCGCGAGATGACGGAGCTTCGTAGTAAGCTGGCCGAGGGAGGCGGCGCGGCGTCTTCCCCGAATGTGCGGGAAGTGAATGGTATTTCCATTGCCACGCGTCTGCTTGACGATGTCCCCGCAAAGGAACTGAAGCCGCTCGTCGACTCTCTCAAGGGGCAGGTCGGCTCCGGTGTTGTAGCTGTGGTCTCCGTCAGTGACGGGAAGGCATCGCTGGTTGTCGGCGTAACCGAGGATTTGACGGAGCGTGTCAACGCCATTGATCTGGTGCGTGCAGGGTCCGCCGCGGTCGGCGGCAAGGGCGGCGGGGGTAGGCCTGATATGGCGCAGGCGGGTGGCCCTGACGGTTCAGCGGGAGCGGCAGCCCTTAAGGCAATCGAGGAAGCTGTCGCGTCGATATGACCTCGCGCAGTCTTGCTAGACTGAGCCCGCCGCTCTAGTTTCTCTCACAACTTCTCCGCAGCACAGGAACACCATCACGATGCGATTTGAAGGCACCGAAACCTATGTCGCGACCGACGATCTGATGGTCGCGGTGAATGCCGCGATCAATCTCGAGCGTCCCTTACTGGTCAAAGGAGAGCCGGGTACGGGAAAAACTGTGCTCGCGCATGAAATCGCTGCCGCTCTCGAGGCGCCGTTAATCCAATGGCACATCAAGTCGACGACCAAGGCGCAGCATGGTCTTTATGAATACGACGCGGTGAAGCGGCTTCGGGACAGCCAGCTTGGCGATGACCGTGTGCATGATATCAAGAACTACATCGAACGCGGCAAGCTCTGGGAGGCGTTTACGAACGAGCAGCGTCCTGTTCTGCTGATCGATGAAATCGATAAGGCGGATATCGAGTTTCCGAATGACCTTCT
>CAXGSZ010000392.1:0-3388 GCA_964012455.1 uncultured Alphaproteobacteria bacterium | reverse complement strand
TTGGAAAATGCTCGGTTCTGTGTCTGATACAGTGACACAGGAAAGCTTTAACTGATGCAGCTTCTGTGCTAAATTACCTATGTTGAATCAGTATCTTAGGGGATTCTTTAGCTGCAGCTTAATCTGAACCTTAGCATCCATTCCCCACAAGGAATCACATTCGCAATGCGAAGGTCAGGGGTTCAACTCCCCTCGGCTCCACCAAATTTCTCAATGACTTAGCGGCAATTCGTAAGTCCAACGGAAAGATCTGTCACGCTCGTGTCACAGGGAGCACAAATTTAGTCTTTGAAGCGCTGACCCAGAGCTATCAGGCCGCAGATTGATACCGTTGTATTTAGTTGGATAACGCTGTCATAGTAGGGTGTTGGATAGGTTATCTTAAGGTTCACTTATGGCAGTAATAACTTGCATTGAAGATCAGCGGAAACTGGCCATGCGGAAAGTACCACGCATGTTTTATGACTATGCAGATGCTGGCTCGTGGACAGAATCTACTTATCGATTGAACGAAGAGGATTTCGAAGATTTAAAATTGCGGCAAAGGGTCGGAATCGATGTAAGTGATCGCAGCACCAGGATGGTCATGTTAGGCCAGAATTTGCCAATCCCGGTGGCCCTCGCACCAACGGGGCTCACGGGGATGCAACGCGCTGATGGAGAAATTTTAGCCGCAAAAGCTGCCGAGGAATTTGGCGTTCCTTTTACACTATCCACTATGTCGATTTGTTCAATCGAAGATGTCGCAGCGAACACATCGAAACCATTTTGGTTTCAATTGTATGTAATGCGCGACAGAGATTTTATCCGGAGACTTATAGAACGGGCTAAAGCCGCAAATTGTTCAGCTCTAATGATAACACTCGATCTTCAAATTTTAGCACAGCGGCACAAAGACCTGCGTAACGGCCTTAGCGCGCCTCCAAAGATGACTATCAGTAATATGGTTAACCTACTTACTAAGCCATCTTGGTGTCTTGGCATGTTGCAAACTAAACGAAGGCAATTCGGAAACATTGTTGGACACGTTGAAGGTGTCGATGACATGTCATCGTTATCTGATTGGACCATTAGCCAATTTGACCCAAGCCTGAATTGGGAAGACGTGGCAGAATTACGAAAATTATGGAGCGAAAAACTTATCATCAAAGGAATAATGGATAAAGAAGACGCAAAGGCGGCCGTTCGCATTGGGGCAGACGCTATTGTTGTGTCTAATCATGGGGGTCGTCAATTGGATGGTACTATTTCATCAATTAGTGCCTTACCGCCAATCTTAGACGCGGTTGGGGATCAATGTGAGGTATGGATAGATGGCGGTATTAAAACTGGTCAGGACATACTTCGAGCGGTCGCACTAGGGGCTCAGGGAACGTTAATTGGTCGTGCATTTCTTTACGGTCTTGGCGCAAATGGAAAGGACGGGGTTACTCAAACTTTGGAAATTCTCCAAAATGAGCTCGATTTAACCATGGGTTTGTGCGGGAAAAAAAATTTAGCCGATGTGGATAAGTCAATCTTATATCAATACCAATAACGGTCAGTATTTTTTATTTGGAACCCCGCCGATGCGTCGATCTTAATCCGCCGCATTTTGCTGTCTCTGCGTTTAGACGACGAATTTTGAGAATTTCCCGGTAGCCATCCTCGCCACGACGTCAGCGAGGACACCTGGAGCAAGGTGCTCGACTTTATGGGCCAAAACCTCGCAGCGTAGTGTCTGCATCGCGGTCTAAACGCCGCGAAAACTCGGCTTGCGTTTTTCCACAAAAGCACGGCGGGCCTCCTTCGCGTCGTCAGAGCTCTGCAGGATACCGCCCGCGTTGGACGTGAGCACCATCGTGGTCTCCAACGTACTGTCTAGAGCCGCACGCATGATACGTTTGCTGGTCCACTGCACCAGCGGCGGCATAGCGATGATGCGGCCACAGAGGTCGCGGGTGAAATCTTCAAGCTCTTCCGACGTCACCAGGTGGTTCAATAAACCCCATACATAGGCCCGGTCCGCATCAAGTGATCCCGTATATGCGAACTCTAGGGCCCGCCCGAGACCAATCATCTTCGGCAGATAGTAGGAACCGCCATTCTCCATGATCTGGCCAGCCTGCTGATAGCCGATGAACCGCGTCTTCTCGCAACCGATTCGGATATCGCAATGCAAAGACATATCCATCCCGGAGCCGACCGCGGCGCCATTGATCATCGCGATGGTCGGCTTTCGTATTACAGAGATGTCACGGTGCAGCTTCGTAAAACCATGATAAAAGTGCTGGCGCATCGCATCCGGGCCTTCATGCGGCGCCCGGGCGCCTTCCACGTTCGGGCCGATCTCATCCGCGCTCGGTCTCTCCTTTAAATCGGCGCCCGAACAGAATCCGCGACCCACACCAGTCAGCACGATCACCCGAACATCGGGATCGTCATCGGCCGCACGCATATACTCACCAACCTTCGCGACAGTGCCGTTCGACTCGGCCGTTCCGTAGAGGGCATTCATCTTGTCCGGCCGGTTAAACTTGATCCAAAGGATGCCGTTATCCTCTTTCTCGTAGAGCAGATAGTCGACAAGCTGCGGTTCCATTTCTAATCTCCCGGATGTGTCTCGATTAGAGAACGATATAGGCGACGCCCTACCGCGGACGACCGCTGCCCTACTTGGAAAGGCCGTCGATCTGGTGCTGAAGCGCCTTGTCTTCGTCCGATCCCGCAGGCACGCCGGCTTGCGCCTTCTCCCAGAGCTGCCGAGCTTCCGCAGCATCACCGGCACCCGCCGCCGCCAGACCTGCAAAGAACAGAGCTTCGACATTTGTCGGATCGATCGACAGAATCTTTTGCATGACCTCGACTGAACCAGCCGTCGGTATGTTCCCAGCCACCGATCGGATCGCGCGCGCATAAAGCGTCAGAATTTCCACATTTCCCGGCGCCGCCGCGGCCGCCTTCGCCATCGCATCACGCGCATCGATGCGTTTTCCGAGAACGGTATAGGAACGTGCGAGACGCACCCAGCCTTGGAGATCATTTGGATTTTCCTCCAGCCGGGCTGCGAGCCGCGCCACCATACCTACTATCATCTCACGTTGGTCTTCCGGACTCATATCTTGTGCGGCACGAATATCTTCCACGCTGGGACCGCGCAGCGCGCCACTTGCCGCTTCGGGAAGATCCAACTCTCTAGCGAGCGCCTGCAGCTGCCGCTTCACGACCGGCACGTTGGCAAATTGCGCCATCGCCTTATCCAGCGCCGCCTTGGCCTTGTCCCGCTTTCCAAGAACGCCGAAGGACCGAATTAACCGAATCCAACCTTCGAAATTGCCCGGATTCTCTTCGAGTTTCGCTGCCAAACCGGCGACCATGCCACGAATCATTTCCTGGCGATTTTCCGGCG
>CAXGSZ010000391.1:0-3390 GCA_964012455.1 uncultured Alphaproteobacteria bacterium | reverse complement strand
TTGGGCAACCGACGCGATATTCGCGTCGTTGGCGATCGGTTCGTCTTTCAATCCGAAGTCCTGTTCGGTTCGGGTTCCGCGGAGATGGGAGAAAATGGTAAAGGTCAACTAATGCAACTTTCACGGACCTTGAAGTCCATTTCGGCAAAGTTTCCAAAGGACCTTGATTGGGTACTGCGCGTGGACGGGCACACAGATCGCGTTCCGATCAAGACAGCAGCGTTTCCGTCGAATTGGGAACTCTCGACGGCGCGGGCCATTTCAGTGGTTAAATTTCTGATTTCTCGAGGAATTCCCGCACGGAACCTGGCTGCGGCGGGGTTTGGAGAATTTCGTCCCCTCGATGCCCGAACCGACGAGATCGCCTACCGGCGCAATCGCCGGATCGAACTCAAGCTGGATCAACGCTGAGATTGAATTGCCGTTTCGCGAGACGGGTGTAAAGACCCCCTTCCGCGATCAGCGCATCATGCGTACCCTGCGCGACGATCGCCCCGCTATCGAGTACGACAATCCGATCCGCGCTCCTGATTGTCGACAATCGGTGCGCGATGACGACACTGGTCCGCTCCGCCATGAACCTCTCCAGGGCAACCTGTACCAGATGCTCCGATTCGGAATCGAGCGCACTTGTTGCTTCGTCCAGCAGAAGGACCGCAGGATCGCGGAGAATCGCGCGAGCAATGGCGATACGCTGCCTTTCGCCACCGGACAGTCTGACACCTTTTTCGCCCAGATGCGTGTCGAAGCCTTCCGGCAAACGTTCGATAAAGGCGGTGGCCGCCGCCGCTTCCGCCGCGGCGCGTATTTCCGCGTCGCTCGCTTCCATGCGACCGTAGCGGATGTTCTCCATCGCACTCGTCGAGAAGATCGTGGGTTCCTGCGACACCAGCCCAATGTAACGGCGAACAGCGACGGGATCGGCTTCTTGGAGATCAACACCGTCAAGCAAGACCCGGCCCACACTCGGATTATAAAACCGAAGCAGCAGCTGAAATACCGTGGTTTTCCCGGCGCCTGACGGGCCGACAAGCGCGACGCGTTCTCCCGACGAGACAGAAAGGTCGAATTCGGTCAACGCGGATACCGCGTCTTGAGCCGGATAACGGAAGGTCACGTTGGAGAAAACCACCTCGCCACGCGACGGTTCGGGAATTGTCCGCGGCTCAGCTGGCGCAGCTATGACCGGTTTCGTTGCAAGCAGTTCGAAGAGACGATTTGCCGCTCCCGCGGCACGCTGCAGGTCCGCGATGACTTCCGAGATCGCTCCCACTGAGCCGGCGACGAGTATCGAATAAAATACAAAAGCAGAGAGATCACCGAAACTCATACGCCCGGCAATCACATCATTACCACCCAACCATAGGATTAGACCGACCGCACCGAATACCAATAGGATGACCAAAGCCGTCAAAGCCGCCTGGGCACGGACCCGGTCGAGTGCAGCGTACAACGCGGCGTCGACCGTCGCGCCAAACGCCGCGCGGTCTGAATTTTCGTGGGTAAAAGCCTGAACTGTCCGGATCGCCCCGAGAGTTTCCTCCGCATAGCCGCTAACCGCCGCCACCTCGTCCTGAGCCGCGCGACTGCGCCGCCGGACGACACGCCCAATCACGACGATCGGTGCGACAACGAAAGGCACGAATAGAAACACAATACCCGTTAATTTCGGACTGGTGATCACCAGGAGCACCGCCCCGCCGAGGAACAACAGAATATTCCTCAAGGCAACAGAGATCGATGAGCCGATCACAACCTGAAGCAACGTGGTATCGGTCGTAAGTCGGGACAGCACTTCACCGGTTCGGGTGAGCTCAAAAAATCCAGGGCTCAGCTTTAGGACATGATTAAATACGGCTCGCCTCAGGTCTGCGACGACACGCTCGCCAATCCATGAAACAATGTAGAACCGCGCGTAAGTCGATGCAGCGAGAATCGCGACAACTCCGAGCATGACCCCGAGCGCAAGGTCGAGTGTTGCCGCACCACCGCTTCCAAAGCCTCGGTCAACCATGAAACGCAATCCCTGGCCAAGGCCAAGAACCGTTCCAGCCGCAATGACGAGGGCGAGGCCGGCGGCGAACACGGCTGTAAGGTATGGCCGAAGATACGGCCACATCGACGACAATATCTGAATATTTTCGCTCTTCTCGCGGTCCATGTCGATCGACTGATCCATGTAGGTACGATGCCGCATATTGGCTCCGAAGCTTTCCGCTGATTCCGGCACGCTGGTCATATCAACAATTGACCCAAACCGCACTATCTTGCTCATCAGCCACCAATCGCTCTGGAGAAGATTATGAACATCAATCGATTTCGTGGTTCCGCCGCCGGACGAAACCGGTGTGTAGAGCGTGCCGGCATTGTCTACGCCGTTGCGACGGCTCCCGGTGACGAGATCAAGGTGCAAACACGGAACACACTCGCCCATCTTGACGAAAGTCTGAAGATGGCTGGGTCGGACAAGACACGCATTTTACAGGCTCAGATTTTTCTTGCCGACATGGCAGAAAAGTCGCTCATGGACGAAGTCTGGAACGATTGGATTGGGCCAGATTGGCAAAACTGGCCCCAACGGGCCTGCGTCGGCGCTACGCTGGCGCCCGGCACTTTGGTTGAGATCATCCTGACGGCTGCGAAGAAGGATTAAAACTCCGGGTTGCACCAAACCGCGTGCCACGTTATACAGCCGCGCCTGAACCGAGGAGTCGAGCGATGAAAGCGGATACGCATCCTGATTACCATGAAATCACGGTCCAGTTGACCGACGGATCGACCTATACGACGCGGTCGACCTGGGGAAATGAGGGTGATACCCTGAAACTGGATATTGATCCGAGTTCCCATCCTGCTTGGACGGGCGTTCATCGCCTTGTTGATACGGCCGGCCAGCTCGCGAAGTTCAATAAGAAGTTTGAAGGTTTTGGTCTGAAGTCCTAACACGGTTCAGTCAATCGGATCCGACATGGGCGCCCAACGGGCGCCCTTTTGGGTTAATCCACAATTAACTGCTGATCCATACGCTATACGCGACGAGACAAATCGCAACTGCGCCAGAATAGGCTCAACAATAAAGGTGGCAGGTCGCATTCCGTCGAAGATCTCCAGTCGAGGCACACACTTTAATCCGAAAGACGATATGCATCCGTCGAGTTAACTCACGACTGATTTCTCACGCCTGATAGGCTCGCTGCGCAAGCAACCAGGCCACGATGTGCGCCAACGTGGACATTAATCAATAAATTCCACGATTCTGGACCAGCCGATTTTTGTTTTGCGCATTTTTTTTGGTCCCATACCCATGTTGGGCAAGCCCTCTCGCCTCAACTAAAATCTGGGGAGCTTCATCATAAGTGCGGGACAGGTAAAGCGTTGGCAATACACGCC
>CAXGSZ010000390.1:0-3391 GCA_964012455.1 uncultured Alphaproteobacteria bacterium | reverse complement strand
ACAAAGCCGCTCTTGACCATCCACCATCCGATCAGGCCCTGCAATCCACCGAGAATAAACAGAATTATCAGGTGTGGTTTAAGCCATTGCGGCACCAGTCCGCGAAGTAGAAACCAAATCAACGGGATCCCGAAGGCGGCACCGATCAGGCGTCCCCAGAGGCGATGGATATACTCCCACCAGAAGATCGTCTTGAACGCATCCAGCGTCATGCCTGCGTTTTCCAAGCGGTACTCCGACGTTTCGCGATAGAGGGCGAAGACCCTCTCCCACTCCGGTTTGGAAATAGGCGGAAGCGCGCCAATGAGCGGACGCCATTCCACCATCGAGAGACCAGATTCCGTCAGGCGGGTGATCGCACCAATCAACATCATTGCCGCCACCATGGCGGTGCAGATAATCAACCAGACGACAATGGCGTTGCTCGGCTTACCTTGAGTGGCAACAAATGGTAGCATAACTCTAACTTAATGCGCCGCCGTGGACCGCACCACTGGTCAAAACACCGCAACCGTGACCGTCGCAAAACGCGGCGCCACGATGCTGTCGTGTTAGACCTTCCAGGTATGTCCCTTGCGTTCAGATTGGCATCTGACGATTTCGCCTTTGCGGCGTCAATTTGATCGTAGACGGCCTTGTCGTAATCCGTTGTCGGATCGCAGTAGATCACCCCAAGCGCCACCGGGGAATGTGGTGGCTCCATGCTGCTCAGCATCATCGCCAGCATCTTGTTGGTTTCGTCATGGATCAGGATGTCGCTTTCGGTGACGCCATTCTCGCCGATCGTCACAACTTCCAGCTCAACCAGTCCGGACTTCATGCGAAGGCCTTTCTCGCCATCCTTTCCGAACACGAGTGATTTGCCGTGCTCAACGTGGACCTGCATTTCGCTGGCGACGGACTTGTCGGTAAAATGCTTGAACGCACCGTCGTTGTAGACGATGCAATTCTGGAAAATTTCAACGAATGAGGCGCCCTTGTGCGCGTGCTAGTACGCCCGGTATGTGTTTTTGCAACGTGTCGACGGTTCGAGCGACGAAGCAGCCGCCGCTCCCTAGTGCGAAGCTGGCCGCGTTCAACGGCGTGTCGACCGAGCCCGTTGGTGTCGACGGCGAGCGCGTGCCAACTTTTGATGTC
Organism: uncultured Alphaproteobacteria bacterium; assembly: GCA_964012455.1. GTDB lineage: Bacteria > Pseudomonadota > Alphaproteobacteria > UBA8366 > UBA8366 > UBA6544. The sequence continues at coordinate 2,254 of CAXGSZ010000390.1, read as the reverse complement.
GGGGAGTACTGACCTTTGGTCAGTCCGTAGATTTCTTTGTTGAAGAGCAAGACTTGCAGGTCAACGTTTCGACGCAGCACGTGCAGCATGTGATTGCCGCCAATCGAAAGCCCATCACCGTCTCCCGAAACGACCCAGACATCAAGTTACCGATTGGCCAGTTTCACGCCGGTGGCAATCGCTGCCGCACGGCATGGATTGTGTGGAAGCCATATGTCGAAAGGTAGTAGGGTAACCGCGCCGCGCAGCCGATACCCAAGACAAAGACGGTCTTTTCTCATGCTACACCCATTTGAGCGAGTGAAGCGCATACGCCCTTAACGATCGTATAATCGCCGCAACCGGGGCACCACCGAACTTGTTGATCGGAGGTAAAGTCTTTCGCAGTCAACTTTTCCGTCGTCGCGATGTCGTTCATCGTCAGCCTCCCAAAATTTGTCGATGGCGTTCTCAGTCTCAGATATCTTGAGCGGCTTACCCGTGACCCGGTTCAGGCCTTCGGCGGGTACCAAGTATTGGTCGCGCAATACCGTCTTGAGTTGTCCGCTATTCATTTCCGGCACGAGTACTTTATCGAAGCGGCCGAGAAGTTCGCCCAGATTGCTCGGCATCGGCCACAATTGGCGAAGATGGATGTGCGACACGGCGAGTCCCCGTTCCCAGACTTGCTTGACAGCCCGGCTGATCGGACCGTAAGTCGAGCCCCAGCCGACGACCGCCGATTGTCCGGATTCGCCGCCCCGCTCGAATTGCTGCAGTGGGATATCGCCGGCGACCCTCTCGATCTTTTCCTTACGGACCATCGTCATTTTGTGATGGTTGCCAGGATCATATGAAATATGTCCAGAATCATATGCTTTCTCTAAGCCACCGATGCGGTGCTCAAGGCCCGGCGTCCCAGGCTTGACCCAGGGACGGGCCAGCGTTCCGTCCTCTTGCTTGTACGGATGGAAATCTGCCGGCTCTTCCAGGAATTTGGCTGGGAAGGTGTCAAAAGTCGACGTGTCGGGAATAAGCCAAGGTTCCGCCGCGTTGACGATATAGGTGTCGCTCAAGACCATGGCGGGCGTCATGTACTTGGTCGAAAGGCGCACCGCCTCAATTCCGACTTCGAAACAATCTGCTGGAGAGCGGGCTGCTAGGACTATCAAGGGGCTGTCGCCGTTCTGGCTGTAGACCGCCTGGTACAAATCCGATTGCTCGGTCTTCGTCGGCATGCCCGTTGAGGGACCGGCGCGCTGAGAATTGACAATGATAAGCGGAGCTCAGTCATAACTGCTAGGCCAATCATCTCGCCCTTGAGAGCGACGCCGGGACCCGAACTGGATGTGACACCGAGTGTTCCGGCATAGGAGGCGCCGACCGCAGAGATCTCATCTTCCGCCTGGAAAGTGACGACATCAAAATTCTTCAAATGTGCCAGAGAGTGTAGCAAGCTCGACGCCGGCGTAATGGGATATGAGCAGAAAACCAGCTTGATATCCGCCAGCTATGCGCCCGCGGTCAGACCCCACGCCATGGCGTCGGTGCGGGTAACGTTGCGATATTCACCTGCCTGAAGATCGGCTGGCGGCACGATTTAGGCGCCAACCTCGCCCGGCATCTCAGCCGTCTCGCCGAAGGCGTGACCCGCGTTAAGTGCGCTGATATAAGCTTCGGCAATCTTCGGAAGTTTCGCAAACTTCTCCTTCAGCCAATTGATCGTCAGGTCTCTTGCGCGGCCGTAGAGCCAATAAACCAAGCCTAGCGTCCAGAAGTTTTGCAGCGCAGTCCTTCCTTGGACGTGACCTCGAACTCCTCGACCGCCTCAAGTGTCAGCTTCGAGATATCGATCTTGACCTTAAGCGCTGCCGGGTTGAGTGCGAGGAGGACGTCCGGTGCATCGCCGGCCGTTTCGATCACGCGCGCCAAAATTGATCTGAAACGCGGAAACGCCGAACGTAGTGCCGACAGGCGCCCGATCCGACGATCGCAACACGCACGGTCATCCAAGCGTTACTCCATTATAATCTTCGTTACAAAATCGCCACCGCAACCAAGCGCAATAGATTTGCGGACGCCACAACGAACGAGGATAGATCGCCCCGTTTCCGGATGATTGCGCCCTGCTAAGCCTCGCCGCTAGTGCAAAGTTGGCTGTGACGCACCGAGCGGGTGCGCGCAGGACCAGTTTTCCTCGCGGCTCTCGACGGCAACCGAATGGATTGTCGCGTCGATATTTGCCATCGAATACTCAAGGATTTCATGCAACTTC
>CAXGSZ010000389.1:0-3410 GCA_964012455.1 uncultured Alphaproteobacteria bacterium | reverse complement strand
GTGTGGAAATGGATGTCGCGTCGCAAGTCGAAACGGTCGGCAACGTGATTGGCATAGTCCAGAATCTCTGGCTGTGGAGAATACTTCTCCGTCCAATGCCACTCCTGATCCAGTTCTTCTGAAAACGAATAGGAATATTGCATGCTTTCAACGTCGCAACGCGCGCCCGGATAGCGGTTCCAGTACCATGTGCCGCCGACACCGCCACCGGCTTCATATACTCGCGCGGAGAATCCCTGTTGTCGCAAGCAATGCAGCATGTACATTCCGCCGAACCCCGCGCCGATGACGACGGCGTCGTAGCTCTTGCCGGTTTCCGGTTCGCGATCCTCGCTTGGTTCCTGCATCGAACTCATGACCGACCGGTCCCTCTACTCGTTAGTTATGACAGTTGAATGAGAATTTAGTGCGTCGGACCCTTGGCTTACAGCCCCTGCGATTTGCCAATCTGCGGTGTGGCAAACTTCCGCGGAACGTTGCCACACTGGGGGTGTGTCATATCTAGCCCTAAAGGAAAGGATTCGAAGGAAAGTCTAAGATATGGCGGCGAAATCGCTCGATGGATTGCGCGTACTGGACGCCTCAAAATTTATGGCAGGACCGTTTTGCACCACCCAGTTGGCGGAGTTTGGTGCCGAGGTAATCAAGGTTGAAATCCCCGGCGTCGGAAACCCGTTTAGGAAGTTCGGCGCGCCGACGTAGAGCGGCGATACGCTGTGTTGGTTGAGCGAGGCGCCCAACAAGAAATCGGTGACCCTCGATCTGCGAAAACCTGAAGGCGCAGCGTTGCTGAAGCGGTTGGTCGTGAAGTCCGATATACGCATAGAGAACTTTCAGACAGAAACGATGGAGGGCTTGGGCGTTGGCTGAAAGGATCTGCGTTCGGTCAATCCCGAACTGGTCATAGTCCGAATTACCGGATACGGGCAAACATGATCGAATGCGCACCGGCCCTGCTTCGGGCGTATCGCGAAGCGTTCGGTGGTTTGTCGTTTCTCGCCGGCGATCCCGACCGACCGCTCTCGGTGCCCGGTTGACCCACCATACCCGGCTACCTCGTCGGCCCGTATGGCGCTCTCGGCGCACTGATGCCCGTCCTCATAGTCATTATCCGACGAAGGATGGACGATGGATTGTCATCGCCTGTACGATCGACAAGATCTTTGCCCGACTCGCGGAATTGATGGGTATGCCGGGGGTCTCGAGTGATGGGAAATGGGGAACGTTCCCAAAAGGAGATTCAGATCGTGCTGCAGTAGACGCGCGTTTACCCATTGGACGACTCCGCCCGATCGCGACGAGGCGCTCGGCAAATGCGAAGCGGCGCAGGCGCCATGCGGTTCGGTTTATGGCGTCAATGAAATCTTTGAGGATCCGCAGTATCGGGCGCGTGAGAATATCCGCTTCATCGAGGATCCCCGTACCGGTGTCGAGGTCGCGCTGCAGGACACCACGCCGCGTCTCAGTGCCATACCCGTCAGTATTGAGGCTCTCGGTCCCAACAACTGAGAAATCTATCGAGAGCTTCTCGGCATATCGGCAAGCGAGCTCAGCGCAGGGAAGGAAGCCGGGATCGTCTGACCGTGGTTACTGAAGTGCGTTCAGGACGCTCGCAATATCGGGACGCGACGTGCAGCCCGAGCGTGAGAGACGGGGCTTTACGACACCATTGTTGTCGATTGCGAAAATGATCGGATGCGGCAGGCCGCCATATGAAGATTGTGAATTTAGGACGCTGAAGGCCCGGATAGCCGCGGTCTCCAGATCGGCGCAGGCCGGGAACCTCAGCTACCGCCGCCCGTGCCTGCCCCCAAACTCTCGAGGATTTGACGCAGCAGATAGCGTTCGAAGCGGCGGCGCAGAGCGCCTTATTTTCGAGGTAGGGCGTTTGGGCTAGGCCGCTTTAGTGCGGCTCCGCCGACGGTTCCTGCCACCGCGTCGTTGTCCGCCGCCCTGACGTTTTCCATGCGGCTTACCTGACTTCTTCGGGTGTCGCGGTGGACTGTCCTCGTTTGCGGCAGCAGCACTCAACGCATGCTCCTCGATCGCAATTCGGCGCCCGATAAGCCGCTCGATACCCTTCAGGTGATCTCTTTCGGCCGGGTCGCAGAAGGAAACCGCCATGCCGTCCGCACCCGCGCGGGCGGTGCGTCCGATCCGATGGACATAGCTTTCGGGCTCGTTTGGCAGTTCGAAATTGATTACATGAGTCACGCCGTCGATGTCGATGCCGCGCGCTGCGATATCGGTGGCGACAAGGACGCGGATCGCGTTCGACTTGAATCCTTCGAGAGCGCGTTGCCGTGCCGCTTGCGATTTGTTGCCGTGAATGGCGGCGGCCTCGACACCGGCCTGCCCCAACTGTTTGGCGACCCGATTCGCGCGATGCTTGGTGCGGGTGAAGACGATCACCCGCTGCAGTGCCTCGTCGGCTAGCAAATCGGCCAGGAGTGCCCCCTTCTTCGCCGCGGGTACGTGTATGATACGTTGCTCCACCTTGTCCGCGGTAACGGTCTTGGGTGCTACGTCGACGCGGACCGGTTCGTAGAGGATGTCTTCAGCGAGCCGCGCGATCTCTTCAGGCATGGTTGCGGAAAAGAGGAGCGTTTGCCGGTCGTTGGGAATGGTGCGGACGATCTTGCGGACATCCCTTATGAAACCCATGTCGAGCATTCGGTCCGCTTCGTCCAGCACGAGATGCGCGACATCGTCGAGATGGAGGTGGCCCTGTTGCTGCAGGTCGAGCAACCGGCCCGGTGTGGCCACCAGGATATCAACGCCCTTGACCAATGCTTTCACTTGCGGGTTTTGGTTTACGCCACCAAGGATTACCGTGTGGCGGAGGCGGAGGTTTTTGGCATAAGCCGTGACCGAATCACCGATCTGTAGGGCAAGTTCGCGCGTCGGTGCCAGAATCAGTGCAAGGGCGCCCTTTCGCGACGGCGTGCCGCCATCCTGAACAAGATGCTGCAGGATGGGTAACAGTAAGGCGGCTGTCTTACCGCTACCCGTCTGCGCGATGCCGAGCAAGTCGGCATCGTCGAGCAGTTCCGGGATGGCTTTCGACTGGATGAGTGTCGGTTTCGTATAACCCTGCGCCTCCACGGCTCGGGTCAGGGGCTCAATCAGGCCGAGCCCGCTAAAATCTGTTGTCTTCAAGTATCTATCCTTGCGTCAAACGGACGGTCGCACATGCGCACGCAAATCTGCCGCGTCGCCGTCATCCACGCGCAATTGGAACAAACGGGAGATTAAAAAATTTTGCTCGGGACTCGTTGCTTTGTTCTTCTTCGAAAATCGCAGCTGTTCGCGCGATCGCGAGCGTTACGCGGCAGAAACTGTTGCCTGAGTGGGCGAATGTCAAGCGCAGGAGTAATTAGTTTTTGGCCACGCGTTTCTTGGCGTCTTTC
>CAXGSZ010000388.1:0-3412 GCA_964012455.1 uncultured Alphaproteobacteria bacterium | reverse complement strand
GAACGCCACAGTTGCTTGGGATATGGCGTTCTACGCGCTTCCTTTCGCCAAGGACGATCGCATCTTGACGGCGGAGACGGAGTACGCGGCCAACTACATTGCGTATTTGCAGGTCGCAAAGCGTGTAGGTGCCATTGTCGAGACAGTGCCATCCCGGGCGAGCGGTGAACTGGATACCGCCGCGCTCGAAGAGATGATTGACGAGCGGGTGAAGTTGATTTCGATAACTCATGTCCCGACGAATGGAGGTCTCGTAAATCCAGTGGCCGAGGTCGGGCGTATCGCGCGAAAGCACGGCATTACGTATCTGTTGGATGCCTGTCAGACGATTGGGCATATGCCCGTCGATGTCGAAGAAGTCGGCTGCGATATCCTATCGGCGACCGGTCGTAAGTATCTCCGCGGGCCACGAGGCACGGGTTTCCTTTACGTAAGGCAAGAGCTTCTGAAAACGCTTGAACCACCGATGATTGATCTCTTCGCAGCGACCTGGACAGGACCGGATAGCTATAAATTGCGGCCAGATGCCAAGCGCTTCGAGAATTGGGAAAATAACTATGCTGCCCGGCTTGGTCTCGGAGTGGCGGCCGATTACGCGCTCCGGGTCGGACTCCAAGAAATCTGGGACCGAATTCAGGCCTTGGCCGCGAGGATGCGCAAGGGTCTCGGTGCGGTCGATGGCGTGGTTCTGCGCGATATCGGCGCGACGCAATGCGGCATCGTTACATTTTCCCTCGAAGATATCCCGGCAACCGGAATCAAGGAATCTCTGACGGCCTGTGATATCAACGTCAGTGTCTCCGGCCCGTCCAGCACCTTGCTTGACGCGATGCGTCGCGATCTTCCGGAGATCGTTCGTGCTTCAGTGCACTACTATAATTCCGAAACGGAGGTCGATGCGCTGATTGACGCCATTTCCGAAATTTCAGCGAAAAGGAACTAGAGATGGGTGGCATTACGGGAGATTTCGTAGGGCGCCTCGCGGCCGTCTGGCATCGGCACACGCTTCCCAAGAGTGATGGCGAATCCTTGGCGGAGATGTTGGCGCCAATGGATGCGGCCGGCGAGAGAGTGGCGTCACAAGTTGATTTCGATATGGAGCCTTCCGATTTCGAAGGCTCGCTTTCGCGTCTTGCACCTAAACGAGGTGAGAAATGAGCGTGGATATCGCATTTCAGGATGCCTGCGAGACGGCGTCGCGCATCGCCGCCAAAGATGTCTCAGCGATCGAGGTGACGGAGACGGCCATTCGAAGAGCTGAACGGCTGCAGCCCAATTTGAACGCATTCATTTCGCTCGAAGCGGAGGCCGCACTTGATGCGGCGCGTGCTGTTGACGAGCGGATCAGCAAGGGGGAACCTGTTGGGCCACTTGTGGGTATACCGTTGGCGCACAAGGATATGTACTACCGTGAAGGAAAGGTAACGACCTGCGGTTCGAAGATCCGCAAAGACTTTGTGGCCGATCGCACGTCGACTGTTCTGCGCCGTCTTGACGAGGCGGGCGCCCTCTATCTTGGTGGATTGAACATGTCAGAATTCGCGGTCGGTCCTATCGGCAACAACGTGCATTTCGGTGATTGCCGTAATCCTTGGAATACTGACCATGCGCCCGGCGGATCGTCCAGCGGTTCGGGTGCGACTGTTGCTGCGCGTATTGTCTATGGTGCGCTTGGATCGGATACCGGCGGTTCAATTCGAATACCATCGGCGATGTCCGGCGTCGTCGGTCTCAAACCGACGTAGACGCGGGTCAGCCGATACGGTTTGATGCCGCTTTCGTTTTCATTCGATTGCGACGTAGCCGAGCTTATCGACGGAGCACGGCAAACATTTGCTGATATGGGCGCCTCACTTGTCGAAGCTGAGGTCCCTGACCATGAGGAAATGAACCTCATCTGGGCCGCGGCCTTGTCGGCGGAAGCAGCGACCATCCACCGGAAATGGCTGGTCGAGCGGCCGCAGGACTATGGCGACATGGTGCGCCGCCGAATCGAATTTGGGCTCTACCAACCGGCAACCCGATACCTTGAGGCGATGAGCCTGCGCGATGGATTTCTGCTTCGTTATTGCGAGACGGCATTCCGCGATTGCGATCTGCTTTTGACGCCAACGATGCCTGTGACGGCGCCCCGCCTGTCGGATGTTGACGTAGGGGACAGCGAGGATATGCCGGCTTTGGTGCTTCGTATCTCGAAGAACACGCGACCCATCAGCTATCTTGGTTTGCCCGCCCTCAGCGTGCTTTGCGGCCTGACCCCCAACGGTCTTCCTACGGCATTCCAGTTGATTGGGCGGCCCTTCGATGAGGCGCTGCTGTGCCGTGCCGGGCACGCTTACCAGGAGGCGACTGATTGGCACCGGAAGGTCCCAGACATTGCAGCCTAGGCAACGGCGATCCGCGGGGAAGAGGCAACACGCGCGACTTTCAATTCGTCTGCATGGACCTATGCTCATCGCATGACATTGATCTCAGAGATACTTGAGCGTGACGCAACAGGCGAGACCGCGCGTATCTACGGCGAGGTCCGCAGGTTGTGGGGCGTTCCCAATGTCACGACCATCGTACGGCACGTGGCGTCGATCGAAGGATGTCTGGAATGGCTGTGGGCGTCCATCGAGCCGCCCCATCTTTGTGGAGACTTTCAGGAAGCGGCGCTCGCTCTGACCGATACGGCTGCGATAGAACCGCTGCCGCCACTCCCATTACTCGGTCTGCGCGCAATGGGCGTCGACGCTCCGTCCGCACAGCAAATCCGCGACGTTTATGCGGCGTATGACCGAAATAATCGGCCAAATATACTGTTCGTCTGCACGCTTCAGCGTCTTCTGCGGGTTGAGATATCCAGGCCCGAAGGTTACACGCCAAAGCGCTCAGGCTGGTTACCTCCTGCAGAACTACCGCCCTTGGTGAAGATGGTCGAAGCGGATGAGATGCCCGCGGCGACGTTGGCGCTCGCGCAGAAGGTTGGCTCCTGGGGATTTCCGGAAGGTACGGAATTCTTGCCAGGGGTTTACCGACATCTTGCGAATTGGCCAGCATACATGGCGTATGCCGGATCGTCACTATGGCCGCGCCTGGAGTCGGGTGAAGTTCTGGGTGCCGGGGAGAGTATTGCCGATGCTGCAGGTGCGGCGGCAGATAGTCTGGTTACTAAATTACCGGAACCACCCGGCGATTTGCGCCCGCCAACGGCCGAGCAGACTGCAACCTTGTTGACGGTATTGGATAGCATGACCCAGAAAATTCCTGAGATGATAGTCGTCTGCAAATTGTTGGGCGATGCGTTGCCGAAAGATGAAAGGGACTAGTACATGGCGGTTTCTGTGACGCTTACGCTCGAAGGCGTCCGGTCGCTTTCGATCGAAGTTCTGATCGCGAACGGTATGTCGGAAGCGAATGCGGACGTTAT
>CAXGSZ010000387.1:0-3421 GCA_964012455.1 uncultured Alphaproteobacteria bacterium | reverse complement strand
CGTCTTTCCGTCGCCACCACCGCCCGAAATACGACGCCAATATCGGACACCCCGGGATATCGCCTGCTCAAAGGCGTTCGGGTCATCAGGCAAACTCGTTGCGGACAATCAGGAATGCTCCCAGGATCGGAATACTGAAGTCATAGTGCCAGCCATACAGGCCGCACGCAATTCACGGCCGGTTTCCCATATCACCCTGCGACATAGCTTTTTGCCGGTACCGGAAACCAATATGGATCGATGACAATGGGCAGATTTCTCGACGGTAAGGCGGCCGTCATCACAGGATCCACGAGCGGGATCGGCCTTGGCTACGCACGTGCGCTGGCTGCCGAAGGCTGCACGGTATTGTTGAACGGTTTCGGGGATGCAGCTGAGATTGAATCTAGCCGGTCCGCCTTAGAAAATGATTTCGGTGTGAAGGCCATTTACCACGGCGCTGATATGCGTAAACCAGACGAGATTAAGGCGATGATCGATGCAGCCGATGACGCCTTCGGCAAGGTCGATATCCTCATCAACAATGCGGGCATGCAGCATCGTGCTCCCATGGAGGCGTTCCCCCTTGAGGTATGGAACGACATGTTCGCGGTGAACGTGACATCGGCCATGCTCGCAATCCAGCATGTCCTGCCGCAGATGAAGGCGCGCGACTGGGGCAGGATCATTAACACAGCATCGGTCAATTCCCAGATCACCTCGCCGAACACGTCGGGTTACACAGCGTCAAAACACGCCGTGATGGGCCTAACCAAAGCGGTCGCTCTTGAGACTATCATGACCGGTGTCACCTGCAATGCGATCTGCCCCGGCACCGTTCGCACCAACTTCAGCGAACACCGCATCGATACCTTTGCAAAGGAGCGGGGACGAGATAAGGAGGAGGTAATCGACGAATTTCTGGAACAGAAAATGCCCTACCATCAGGCATTCAAGCGTTTCATAACAGTCGAAGAAATAGCTGCCGCCGCCGTCTATCTATGCAGCGACGTCGGAGCGGCCATGCGCGGCGCCGCCTTCACCATCGATGGTGGATGGACAATCCGCTAGCGTTTTTAGGAAATCAGATATGTACCGAATTGGCGTCGATGTCGGCGGCACTTTCACTGACTTCACCCTTCTCGACGAGGCAAAAGGCGAACTCCATTACCACAAGACCCCGTCGACCCCTTCCGATCCGTCCGAAGCAGTCGGGAACGGTCTCGCCGACCTGATCGCGGAACATTCGATTGATCCGGCTGACGTCGCCTATCTCGGCCACGGCACCACGGTGGCCCTCAACATGCTATTAGAGCGCCGGGCGCCGACAATCGGGCTACTGACCACCAAGGGATTTCGAGATGTACTCGAGATCGCCCGGCAGATACGCCCACACCTATATGACTATACGGTCACCCGACCGGAACCGTTGGCACGGCGGGCCCACCGATTTGAGATCGCCGAACGTGTGGCCGTAGACGGCCGCGTACTGCACCCACTGGACCTTGATGCCGTCGAGAACGCGGCGAGAAAACTACGCGGCTCCGGCGTATCTGCCGTTGCTATATGCTTCCTGCACGCCTATCGATTTCCTGAGCACGAACGTCAGGCGGGTAAGATTGTCAGGCGCATACTGCCCGACGCCTTCGTCAGCCTGTCGAGCGACGTGCTGCCCGAATTCCGTGAATACGAACGCACCTCAACGACGACGGTGAACGCTTATGTCGGTCCACGCATGCAAACCTATATCGGGCAGCTCCGAGACCGGGTCACGGGTTACGGAATTGATCGGGAACCCTACATCATCCATTCCAACGGCGGCCTCCTGAGTGTCGATGCCGCCGCGACGTTCCCCGTACGAACCTGCCTGTCGGGACCGGCAGCGGGTGTCGTTGGCGCTGCGGCGGTCGCCAAGGCGGCGGGCCATCCGGACATCCTGGCATTCGATGTCGGCGGTACTAGCACGGACGTATCGCTGGTCCTGGACGGCAGACCGCTCTTTACGTCTGAACGCTCAGTTGCCGGGCATCCGGTAAAATCACCCGCAGTCGACGTCAACGCCATTGGGGCGGGCGGCGGCAGCATCGCCTGGATCGACGGGGGTGGTGCCCTCAAGGTAGGCCCGCAGAGCGCCGGTGCGGATCCGGGGCCTGTTGCCTATGGTCTCGGCGGCGAAGAGGTGACGCTGACAGATGCCAACATCACACTTGGCCGCCTCAATCCCGGCGCCCTGCTCGCAGGCCGAATGACAATGGACGCGGCCGGCGCCCGCACGGCGGTCGAGAAGAAGATCGCCGGCCCTCTCGGTCTGTCCATCGAAGAGGCCGCCATTGGCATTGTCCGGGTTGCAGCGTCCGGTATCGCCCGGGCGATCCGGTCCGTTGCTTCCGCCAAGGGTTACAACCCGGCGGACTTTTCATTGTTCGCCTATGGCGGTGCAGGACCATTGCTCGCGAGCGACGTGAACGACGAGGTCGGGTGTCGCCGCATTCTGGTACCGCGCGAGCCCGGGACCCTCTGCGCCCGCGGCATCCTTCTGTCGGACCAGACATTCGATTTTGTTCGCACGATCCTTGGTCGGGCCACAGAAGAAGGGTGGCAACAGGCGCGCGACGCATTTGGCGAACTTGAGAAACAAGCAGAGGAATGGCTGGCCAAGGATAACGTTCCGGAAACCGCACGCGCCTATCGCCGCTACGTCGAAGCGCGCTACGAGGGGCAGAGTTTCGAAGTGCGCGTTCCGTTTGCGCAGCCGATAGACAACGTCTCTCTTGAAGCATTCCTCTCGGCGTTTCATGCGGAGCACAAGACGCAATACAGCTACGACATCCAGGAGCGCCACGTGGAGATCGTGAACTGCCGTCTTGAAGCCGTTGGCGAGACGCCCAAGCCACCGATGGAAAGCACCGGCGTTGGTGAAGACACAAGTCATTTTAGCGATACGCGGACAGTTCATTTTGGCGCAGGAGGCGGCTGGCTCGATTCCGCGGTCCACGAACGAGCACGCCTAGGACCCGGCAACCAAGTCGAAGGTCCGGCCGTTATCGAAGAGATGAGTTCGACCACCGTCGTACCGCCGGGATACCGCGCGAAGGTCGACGCGATCGGAAACCTCGTACTGGAGCAAAACGCATGAGCGCAACCGACGGCGACCGCGTCATTGACGCCATCGAGATTGAGGTCTTCAACAACCGCGTTCTCGCAATTATCGAGGAAATGGGTGCCAAACTTGTGCGCTCCTCATTTTCCCCAAACATCAAGGAACGGCGAGACTGTTCCGTCGCCCTATTTGATGTCAAAGGTCGATCGATAGGTCAGGCAGCGCACATCCCCATCCATCTCGGCTCCCTTAAAGGCGGTGTTGACGCCATCCTGCGCGACTACCCGCTGAACGCAATCAAACCGGGGGACGCTTTCGTCTGCAACGATGCGTATCTCGCCG
>CAXGSZ010000386.1:0-3431 GCA_964012455.1 uncultured Alphaproteobacteria bacterium | reverse complement strand
TCTCGCCGCAGAATAACGCTGCGAATCGCTTTTTACGATCATATAAACCCTTTGTGAATAAATTCGTTATATCAAAATTGAGTGGATTTTGCTTGTCTTGATGGCAGAGCGGAAGGCCTCTCATGGGCTAGAAAAGACGTCTCAGCGACAATTTGATTCAAGCCTAACACCGCGCCTGCGAAGCAAATAATGGAGTTCTCGCCGGAAAAGACCAAAAGTTCGGCTTTCCGCAGGGGATTCAATCTCTACGCCGCTGCCTTCCCGACATAATACCCTATGAAAATATTCGCGACTGTATTTCGTAAGCGTGGCGTCACCCGATGGGCGCTTGCAGGATTGCGCTTACCTCCGAACTCGATCAATATATTAAAAAAATTGTATAGACCTGAAGACTCCTAAAAATTCCATGGAAATTCGCACCGCAAAGTTCCGGATCGGACAGATCGTCAAGCATCGCATACACCCGTTCCGGGGTGTGATTTTCGACGTCGACCCCGAATTCGCTAATACCGAAGAATGGTGGCTATCAATCCCGGAGGAAAAACGCCCCCGAAAAGCACAACCATTTTACCATCTCCTCGCGGAAAACGCTCAAGGGTCCTATATCGCTTACGTTTCCGAGCAGAATCTCATCCCCGAGGTGAACCCGGACCCAGTTTCGCACCCGGAGATCGACACCTTCTTCGAAGGGCTCGAAGACGATCTTTATATCTCCCGGGCACGGGTCGCGAATTAATCTTCCTCCTAGCACGCACTTGACGCGGCCATCCATGGGCCAGCAGCATGATCAGTGATCGGTTCTTCGCCGTACGAACGGGGGTAGTAATGCGCGTTGGCGCGTGGTTCATATCGTTCGCAGTTTATGTGGCGGTTGGCTGGCCAGTGACGGAAGCGAGCGCGCGAACGCTCGAAGATCAGGCAGCCCTACTGTCCATCGATACCGCATTCCGAGCCCGTGTGGATATGACGATCGAGGAGCCTGGAAGAGCCCGCGCCTTGCGGTTCATACACAAGGTGATCGACCGAATTGCAACGTCATTTATCGAACCGTTCGATGTCCGTGAACTCGCGAACTTCGCTGCTAACACCTTAAGGCGCCACCCACCCGGTAGCCACCCGGAGGATCTCGCGCACGCTGCTGTCGATACCATGCTGCGTCGGCTGAACGATCCTTACGCTACCTTCGACGCGCGTCAGATGAATATGCGTAGCAAACGTCACAGCGGAATTGGCATTGAAGCCTCGATTGTCGATGGCGGACTGACAGTTATCGCTCCACTGGACGGAAGCCCAGCCCAAAAAGCCGGTGTCAAACCGGGGGATATCATCATTGAAATTGACCGAAAGTCGGTACGTGGCGCGACACTTACCGAGGCCATGCGACGTATTCGGGGGCCACTCGGAACAGACGTTTTACTCCGAATTCAACGCGACAAAATCGCCCAGAAACTTAGCCTAACCGTAGCTCGAACACGATTCCGCGTTCGGGCACTTCGCCACACGGTTTTCGGCGATATCGCCTATATTCGCATCGCTTTCTTCGGGCCAAACACAGAAAAATTACTACGCAAGTCGCTGGCCGCGATACGCGAAGAAATGGGTGGCGGCGCTGCCCGCGCTTACATCGTCGATCTCCGTAACAATCCCGGCGGACTGGCCGGACAGGCGATTCTGGTCGCCGACGCGTTCCTGGAAAAGGGAATGATCGTCGCAACCATCGGCCGGGATTCAGCCGCACGACGCTACGACGCCCATCGTGGCGATTTCATAAAGGGCCTGCCGATCGTGATCCTGCAAAACGAGGCCAGCGCATCCGGTTCAGAGATACTGGCCGCCGCTTTGAAACATCATAAACGGGCAATCATCATGGGTACACGAAGTTATGGAAAAGGCTTCGTCCAGACGGCCTATCCGTTCGGAGTACTCGGACGGGTCAGATTCACAACCCACAAGTACATGACTGCGGCGGGACTCCAAATTCAGGGGGTCGGCGTGCTGCCGGATATCGTCGTCAATAGCGATTTGCGCCCAGCCTACGGTGCCGCGGCGATTCAGATCAACCGCTGTCCCACTGCCGGAGAGGCGCGCGACCGCATTCTCGGATGTGCGCTACTATTTCTGAATCAGGGAAGCAATTTCGGCGCGTTCATCGAGGCATTGCCGAAGGCACGATAGTGAGCCTTCATCCTTTGCGGAGGCAGCGCAGATACCAAGCGAAGTGTTTTATATGGGCTGACGCAGAATGGTCAGTGCCCTTACGACGGACTTCGTGCCGTAGTTACTTTGATGCGCCAGATTCACATACTCCTTTCACTTACCGTCTCGCTGGCGGCCTGTGCGCCGAATCTGAGTTCGGCCACTGCATGTTCGGAGGCTTTCGAGCAGTGGGGCGCATCCAAGGAAATTCAAACTGTCCAGTCCGCCGTGCTGCCGAAAGACGCCACATATCAATTGTCGGGTACAGCCTATCGCTAATGAATGCCGGGACCCTACCTGCTTCCCGTGCCCATCAAGGCATCGCTGGTAACCGTATATTGCGCGAGGAACGGCCGCTTGTCTGTAAAAAAGTTTATTCACAAGCACTTTGGAGGGATCGGGCAGCCTCTCGACTGAAGACCTAGTCAACGGTGTCTTCGGATTCTTCAAGTCCGCCATGATTGGCAAGGAACAACGCTACCCACCGATGGTGCATGTCATCCTGCCCTCCTTGAAAGATGGCCTCAACAAGCGGCAGAAACTTAGTTACAACCGCCAACTCATCGAAATCAATTGGCGGGTCTTTGAGAACGGCAGAGAGATCGGGTGCAAACGAAAGCATACAGTCGAAACTTCGATCTGGTCGATACACCGCGACACGGCGCGCTTCGCGGATTACAAGGCAGCTGACCTGCGGGCCGTCGCCAAAACGGGCCAACGGTGAATTACGCGGGCCTTCGCGCCACCATGTCGATTTCGACCAATGCCTCGCGCGCAAGACCGGTGACGCCGACACAGGTACGCGCCGGCAGCCTGTCCTTAGGGAAGTAAGTCCTATAGGTCGAGTTCATCGTATCGTAGTCGCGATAGAAGTCAGTCAGGTAAACCCGGCAGGATAGAACGTGCGAGAGGTCTAGCCCAAGCTCACCAAGCACAATACTTAGATTATCCATCACCTGGCGTGTTTGTGCCTCGACGCCCTCTGGAAGAGGGGCCAAATCGTCGTCGGGATCCGTCGGCAACTGGCCTGTGAGCTGTATCCAGCCGTCGCATTCCACCGCATGGCTGAACGGCGCGACTTTGTCCGGCGCCGCATCAAAACTATAAAAACCCGGGCTAGTCATCATAGTCTTTCTCACTCAATTTAAAACCCCCTCCTGGCGGAGCGCGTCGATCTTTGCATCATCATAACCAAGTTCATGCATGACCTCATCCGTGTGCGCTCCAAGCAACGG
>CAXGSZ010000385.1:0-3433 GCA_964012455.1 uncultured Alphaproteobacteria bacterium | reverse complement strand
TTACTCTTCGGCGTTGCCCCCAGCAGTGCCAAAAGAATGTCGGCCCGCACACGTTTGTCCTCCTTAACGATCGTCGCGTCGCCACGCGCGACAAATTGCTGTTTCGCCTCCCAGTATTCGAGTTGATCGCGTGCAGTGATCAAACCTTGATTCGACTCGATCCGCAAATTCTCACCGACCAAGACAAAATTTTGGTCATCGATTTTGTATTCACCGCGATCGCCGAATACGCGTTCGTTCTTGGAAATAATCTGGACGTTGCCATCCGCATCGACTCGGTGAAACTGGTTGCCCGCGCCCTGTGGATTGTCGCGCGAATAGGCGGTCAGCACATCCGCGCGCAATTCAACACCCGAACGAATCACCCGGGCATTACCGGTCGCCACCAATTTCTTGTAGTCGCGGTGCCAAACCAGGTCTTCCGCCGTCAGATTTATCGGGTCATCCCCACCCTGAATGAGGCTTTGGCCCGTTGCGGGTGCCGCGGCCAGAAACAGCAGGACTGCAATGGCATAATTATACATTCGCCTATCCCTCTTTACTTCTGGGATTGATCGGGGTGCGTATTAGGATGACCTGGGTATTCCCGTGGAATTCTATGCGCTCACCCCGATTGCGAATAACAAAGCTTTCCGCCTGAAGATGACCGAATGGCCCTTGTCCGTGGACCGGCTCGGTTCCGATTGCGTCTCCCGCACGCAAATCAAGGATGGCGCTTGCGGTACGGAACTCATATCCCTTATCGTGAAATAAATTGACCGTGCCCGACAATTCGAGCAGTTGCGTTGCACGGTTGTAATTTCCCAGCTCGGCCGTGACGGCGATCCACGTGCCGTTCTCCAAAACTATATCAGCCTTAGGTTGGATCAATTCGATGATCGGCGACTTTGGGTCCGTCTGTTCGGCTTCCTCCGCCGTTATCGAGAATGGGCGCTTCGAGCGATCAACCCCGGTATAGCGCGCCTTGACCATACGCAGGTTCTCGGCAGCGCCCTTCTCGAGCTTCACGATACCGATTTCGAATTTGTTGCGCTGCTCGTTAAGTTGCGGCCAGATCACAACGATCAAGAGTAACGCTGTCGCGATCGTCGGCAGCACCACTTTCATGAAAGCGACGAATCGCCCGTAAAGCCGCCCGGCCCGTTGCGTCCGCCGCGCCGAAAGGGCGACCCGGCCTCGCGTCGACGCTTCAGCGGCCATGCTCATTCGATCAGCTAATCCCCGCCTTCAGTAAATCGTGGATGTGTACAATGCCAACCGGTCGGTTTGCGTCCTCCCCAACGACAAAAAGGTTCGTTATCTGCAGTTCGTTCATGATCGCGACAGCTTCGGCCGCCAAAGCCACGGACTTGATCGTTTTCGGGGCATTGGTCATCACATCGCCGGCGGAGAGGCTCAGTAGATCTTCAGCTAACGTGCGACGCAGATCACCGTCGGTAACGATGCCGATCAAGACACCGTCGTCATCGACGACGCCCACGCAACCGAACCGCTTTTCTGACATGATGGGTATCGCGTTACGCATTGCAACGTACCTCGACGCAAGCGGCAAGGCATCGCCTTCGTGCATCACGTCCGCGACGCGAAGCAAGCTGTTCCCGAGCTTGCCTCCCGGATGCAGGACACGGAAATCCTGGGCTGAAAACCCTTTCCGCTCGAGTAGGGCGACCGCCAGCGCGTCGCCCATCGCGAGCGACATGGTGGTCGACGTGGTCGGCGCCAGGCCCATTGGGCACGCTTCGGGAATAGCCGGCAGGAGCAATACGACATCCGCGAGTTCGGTCAGTGTGCTGCCAGCACCAGAGGTAATAACGATTAGTGGAATTGAGAAACGCCGTGTGTACTCCGCAATATCGCGCAGTTCCGGCGTCTCGCCGGAGTTCGAAAGCGCGAGCACCGCGTCTTCCCGCATCACCATCCCGAGGTCGCCGTGGCTCGCTTCACCAGGATGGACATAATAGGACGGCGTACCCGTCGAGGCGAGTGTCGCGGCGATCTTGCGTCCAATATGACCGCTCTTTCCCATGCCAGAAACAATCACACGTCCAGTTACATTGTGCAGCATTTGCACAGCGGCGGAAAAACTTCCATCCACCGCTTCCGCAAGCGCGGAGATACCGTCCGCCTCCAAGCGGAACAATCTTCGCGCCGACGCAATATCGGCGTCACTGAAATCCTGTATCGTGTCCGGCAGCGGAGGTCTCTCGGATGCGGTCATTTCTGCTTCGGTATCCAGCGTCTATCAGGTCGGAGCCCTTGAGGAGCCTTGGCTTTCAATTACGGCCCGAATCTTGCAGAGATTATGCCTTGCCGCCGATTGTCGGTCAATGAATGCGGCCTTCCGTCACGAATGGGCGAAAATATCCTCTGCCTCGAAACCCGCTATATCCATCGCGGCGCGGGTCGGTAAGAAATCGAAAGCCGCCTGCGCCAACGCCGTTCGCCCTTCCCGTGCGAGACGCCCGTCCAGGGCATCCTTGAGCCGGTGCAGATACAGAACATCGGCGGCCGCGTATTCCAACTGCGCCTCGGTCAATTCGGGGGCCGCCCAGTCCGAAGACTGCTGTTGTTTGGAGAGGTCGACCCCCAGAAACTCGCGACACAATTCGCGCAAGCCATGCCGGTCGGTATAGGTTCGTGTCAGCCGGGAAGCGATTTTGGTGCAGTAGACCGGCCGACAATCGGTACCGAGATAGTGGTTGAGCGCGGCGATATCAAACCGGGCAAAATGAAAAAGTTTCAATACAAAAGTGTCCTCAATCAGGCGCCGCAGGTTAGGAGCGTCATACTCCGGTGTCGGAAAATGCACGAGGTGGCAAACGCCGTCCCTGCCCGAGAGCTGGACGACACAGAGCCGGTCGCGAAGGGTTTTCAACCCTTGCGTCTCGGTATCTATTGCGACGGATTCACCAAATTCCACATTGTCCGGCAAATCGCCACGATGCAATTCAATCACCAAGAGGAAAATCCTCGTTCCGACCCGGTCGAGTACTTCATGAATGGTGCCCAGGAGAAGACTCGAACTTCCACGGGGTTGCCCCCACAGGTACCTGAAACCTGCGCGTCTACCAATTCCGCCACCTGGGCGCGTAATG
Organism: uncultured Alphaproteobacteria bacterium; assembly: GCA_964012455.1. GTDB lineage: Bacteria > Pseudomonadota > Alphaproteobacteria > UBA8366 > UBA8366 > UBA6544. The sequence goes on along the minus strand of CAXGSZ010000385.1, from coordinate 338 downwards.
AAATCTCGACACTGCAACTCGCTTTGTCAACCGGCTAATGTACTTCCTGTCTGAGCTTTAACGCTGGTTTTTGATATCGGAGAATTTTATATCAGAGAAACTAGGCGCGAAATTTGCCCCGATCTGGCATTGTGACGCAACGTTTCTTGGGAGGTGTCTGGGTATGTCCCTGATCACCGTGTTTAGCGATTCCGGCGGCATTGGACGCCAAATCGTCAAGCTGCTTGCACAAAAAGGTTATCAAGTCCGCGTCGCAGTCCGCAGCCCATATGCGGCCATATTCCTGAAACTGATGGGCGACGTCGGACAGGTAACTCCGGTGCAGGCAAACATCCACA
>CAXGSZ010000384.1:0-3437 GCA_964012455.1 uncultured Alphaproteobacteria bacterium | reverse complement strand
CAATCCTTTCGACAGAAATACCGTCCAAGCCAAATTCCGCGGGATCCGGAATTGTCTGATTAGGGTGATATAGAAGTGAACGTTGGCACCCAAATAAAACGCCGCCGAACAGAACGTAAGCAACGAGACTACAGATTAAGAAGCTTATCATCCCACCGCGCATAACTCCGGCCCGTTGCCTGGCATTTTTCTTGCGCCCAATTCTGAGATCGGTCAATCCCCACAATGTCTTCCCAATTCAACGACAATTTCGATAAATATGACCTATTCACAGGCGGAATCGTAATTTAATTTTTAAAATAAAAATTTTGTTTATTTTCTGCTATTTACAAAGTTATGTTCGGCAAAATACCTGTGATGGAATATGCACGAAATTTACGTCTCTGTTTTATTTGAATCGTCCGATGCCGGCGCAGCAAAATCCATTAGCGAGCAACTGGCATAACACGGACTACATTTACAATAGACGCAAAGACCTCAAGGCAGCCACACCCGTCGCGCGCTCGACAAAGGCGACTAGTCCTTGTCTGAGCCGGCCGAAGCGGAACCTTCGCGACGCAATGCACGATCCCGGACTGAAACCCAAAGACACCGAATTGACGGAAGAACCGAATTTCTGCGAAGCAAAACCCGCATCCAATAGGCGAAGCCATCGGTTGCACTTCCGTTCCATACATGTTTTGCGCATCGCGGTACTCATCACGATACTTGTGCGGAAGACCATCGAAATCGGCCACATCGTGGACGGGCCGCGGCCCCCTTATCCAATTGGAGGCTGAGGCAGAGCGACCCGTATCAGGATTTGCGCCAGCCGGAGGCAAAAACTAGCACCTTCAAACAGCCCAATTCATCTGCTCTGAAACCTTGACGCCAGATAGGGTTTGGTTGGACAATTCGCACTAGGTTTAATGCTCTGCAATAGCCGCCAAACCGATCTGCCTGGGGGAGACGTACACATGGCTGACGCCGCTACGCTGCGACGCACCGGAGATGGCACAACAGGCGTCTGGGCCCGGGTGCAAACGCTGCTGCCTTGGCACCGAAAGACTACCGCCTCCGATGAACCAGATTCGAACACGGGAGGCGACGACAAGGACGACAAGCCTTCTGGCGGCTGGTTGAGGAACCTCCCGCTGACAACCTTGATATGCGTTGCGATCCTGATCGTGGGACTGGGCGTCCGGATTTTTGATCCACCGATGGTCGAGATCCTCCGCGTTAAGACGTTCGACCTGTACCAACGTCTTTCACCTCGCCCGGTCGGCGAATATCGAGTGGGCATTATCGATATCGACGAAAAAAGCCTCGCGGAAGTCGGGCAATGGCCCTGGCCCCGGACGACCATCGCTAAAATGCTTGACCAAACGCACAAGTTGGGCGCCGCTGTCGTCGGTTTCGACGTTGTCTTTGCCGAGCAGGATCGTATGTCGCCTGCGTTGGTCGCATCCGCACTGACCGGTCTCGACGAGTCCACGCGCAGGTCATTGGAAAGCATGCCGAGTAATGAGGCACAAATGGCGAAAGTGCTGAAGCGCTCGCGCGTCGTCTTGGGACAGGTAGGCATCCCCGGCGACTTACCTGAAGGCAAGGTATCAGCAAAAACCCCTACTCTCGTAAAGGCGCATATCGGCCCTCCACTCAAGGGTTGGCTTTGGACGTATAAAAACCTTCTCGGGAACGTCCCTGAGTTGGAAGCGGCTGCAAGCGGCAATGGCTTGTTCTCAGTCGCAGATGAATATGATGGCGTCGTCCGTCGCGTCCCGCTGGTCTATCGCGTCAAAAACAAGGTTTACCCAGCGCTCACCCTAGAAATGCTCCGTGTTGCCAACGGGGCACGTACAATTGCAACAAAGTCAAACGAAGCCGGCATGGTTTCGGTCGTTCTTCAAGGGCGGGAGAAATTCGAAATTCCAACTGACAAGCGCGGTCAGATCTGGGTCCACTTCAGCGAACCCGATACGCTTGACTCGCCAACGAATGAAGGTCGTCTCTACATCTCCGCGTCTGACATCATCAATGGCACCGTTGATCCAGAGAAAATAAAGAACCATCTGCTGATCGTCGGCACTTCTGCGGCAGGCCTCAAGGATATCCGGAGTACACCGATTGACGGGCGCCTGCCTGGAGTCGAAATCCACGCGAATATACTGGAGAATATTTTCGCAGCGCAGAACGCGTATCAGGCGAAGCTTTCCGAGGCAAAGAAGGCGGTCATCGAAAACCTGCCCCCCGAAGTGAAAGAAAAGGCAGGAGACGCAGAAGACGCTTACAAAGCCGCCGCCGCCGCCTACACACCGCTCGCACGACAGGTCCAGGCCCTGCAAAAACAGAAAAAGCCCATACCTCCGCAACTCGTAAAGAGTTTTCGCGCGGCGCAAGCAGAGCTTCAGAATCGTCAGAAAGAATATCAGACGATTGCTGCACCAATCGCAAAAGAAATGAAGGCTGCGGAAAAAGCGCAAATTGCGGAAACGCCCTTCAAATCATTCTTCTTGCGTTACCCGAACATCATGAACTCGGCTGAATTGGCGCTGATAATCATCGCCGGTCTCGCCATGATAATCCTGATCCCACGGGTTGGACCGGTATTCACCCTTGCCGGTTTGGTCGTGGCGTTCGCGGGCCTCGTCGGCATCACGTGGTACCTCTATACCGAGCAAAAAATTCTACTGGATGTAACGTATCCTGGGGCGGTGACAATCGCTATTTACGCCATTCTCACGTTCTCAAATTACGCCCGTGAAGCGGCGGAGAAACGTCAAGTTCGAGGCGCCTTCGCGCATTACTTATCACCTGCCCTCGTCGAACAGCTGGCGGAGAATCCTGACCAGCTTAAGCTCGGTGGCGAAACAAAAGAAATGACGTTGCTGTTCTGCGACGTCCGCGGTTTCACTACGATTTCGGAACAATTCAAATCAAATCCACAGGGGCTCACCGTCCTGATTAACCGCCTACTGACGCCTTTGACGAAGGAGATCCTCGACCGCGAGGGCACGATCGACAAATACATGGGAGACTGCATTATGGCGTTCTGGAACGCGCCGCTCGACGACCCTGAACAGGCCTTCCACGCCTGCGAGTCTTCGCTCGCCATGTTCGAATCGCTTGTTGTTCTGAATGCCGAACGGAAGATCGAAGCGGAGGAAGAGGGTATCGAGTTCCTGCCACTCAACATTGGTATTGGCATAAATACAGGTGATTGCGTAGTCGGCAATATGGGATCTGAACAACGCTTCGACTATTCCGTTCTGGGAGATGCCGTGAACCTGGCGGCCCGCCTCGAAGGTCAATCCAAAAACTATGGCGTCGGCGTGGTTATCGGGGAAGTCACCTATAACCAGGTGGGCGATCAGTTTGCCATGATCGAACTCGACCAGATCGCAGTGAAGGGTAAGACGGAAGCAGTCACGATTTTCGGGCTTTTGGGAGGCCCCGAG